>JAFGPH010000198.1 GCA_016926135.1 Deltaproteobacteria bacterium | reverse complement strand
TTGACTTTCCACCTCTGCCGGATGTGACTTTTAGTGTTCCTAAGCGCCAGGAATTTGCAAGGTGGGGTCGGTGAAGACTTCCCAAATAACAAGCGAAGTTAGTTAGTTGCCAAATCGTTAGGGTCAGTATTGACGGTCTCGTAAAAAGTCCCGAAGTCGTCATGCCGGACTTGATCCGGCATCCAGAACTTGTTGAAATCACTGGATCCAGGTTTTCACCGGGATGACAGAAAAACGGCATTTTCGACTTTTTGCGATTCCGTCAGTATTCGTAATCAGAACTTCACACGATCCCCTTGTTCTTTTCGCCGCTCGGCCACCCCGTTCAGGATTCGAAGCTCGAAGGTATGTGGAGAAAGCCCAGCCTTCCTGTGAAATCGGGAGACATCTGGAACTCATTTCAGGTGTGTTACCGATTCAAAGCCCTTCTTCCTATGTCCGTCCGGTAATACTCCGAGCCCCATGAAATCTTGCGCACTGCACGGTAGGCCTTTTCTATGGCGCCCTCAAAAGTCTCCCCCAGGGCCGTGACGCCCAGCACCCGGCCGCCGTCGGTGAAGAGATCCTCTCCGATTTTCTTCACCCCGGCATGATCCACGATCGCGCCCATGGCCTCTGCGTCCTCAATGCCCCTGATTCTATCTCCTTTCTTGTACGCATTGGAGTCCGGATAGCCTTTGGCCGCCATCACGACCGTGACTGCAGCCCGGGGCGTCCACTTCAATACGGCCTTGTCGAGACTCCCGTCCAACATGGCCAGGAAGACCTCCACAATGTCGGTTTCCAGCCGCGCGACGATCGGCTGGGTCTCCGGGTCGCCCAGCCGGACATTGAACTCGACCACATGAGGGTTCCCCTTTGGGTCAATCATCAATCCGGTGTAGAGAAAACCCGTGAAAGGCATACCCCTTTCGGCCATGGCCTCGATCGTAGGCCGCACAATCCGGTCTAAAGTCCTCTGCTCAACTTCCGGGGCAAGCACCGGTGCGGGCGAATAAGCGCCCATGCCGCCGGTGTTGGGTCCCTTGTCACCGTCAAAAATCGCCTTGTGGTCCTGTGAGCCGGCCAGGGGGAGGATATGGCCCTTGCGGTCGACCAGTACGATGTAACTTGCCTCTTCCCCTTCCAGAAATTCTTCAACCACGAACTTCTTCCCGGCTTCTCCGAATTCCCCGCTTTCGATCCTTCGCAGAGCGGCGTCCACCGCATCCGGACCCGGGCACACCATGGCGCCTTTGCCCGCGGCCAGGCCGTCCACCTTGATCACGGTCGGGTAAACACCTCGATTCCGGATTGAGGCGCGGGCAGAAGCGGTATCCCCAAAGACGTCAAAGTGCGGCGAAACGTCCTTGAAGGTCGCCAGGAGTTCCCGGGTAAAGATCTTCGAATACTCCAGTGCGGCGGTCTTTCTCCTCGGCCCGATAATCTTCAGCCCGGCCCCTTCGAATTCGTCCACCACACCCAGAGCCAGCGCATCTTCCGGGCCGACGACGGCAAGGTCAATGCGTTGGTCAAGGGCAAATTTCCGGAGACCCTCGACGTCTTTTCCCTTGATGTCAACCCGTGTCGTCTTGTCCATGTCCCCCCCGCTTCCCGGCAATCGGAAAACGTGATCGACCAAGGGAGACGAAGCGATCTTGCGCGACAGGGCATACTCCCGGCCGCCTGATCCGATGATTGCCACTTTCATGGCTTTTGTCCTTTCCGGCTATGCACTTTCACGTTCTCATCCCTGAGGATCCAGGTTATTGTATCAAAAGGATTCAACAACACGCAAATAGCTTTAGGCGAATTGCGGGACGTTCGTGACTAAGTGGATAAACCTCGATTGCGCTTGGGTCAAGGATCTGGTTCAGGACATTGCTTGGACCCTGTCCTGAATGAGAAACAGGCTTGTCTCCATCCCCCGTGAAAGCACAAAACCCCGTTCTCTTCTTGGAAAGAGAAACGGGGTCTGCTGTTCACCAGTGTCTCATTTCCTTCCCCTGTCTCATTACCGGCGGCCGGAGCGCAATGGGAAGACGTTCACGCGTAGTCGGCAATGAGGACGTCTCTGCGAACGTGGGTTGGGTCGGATGCACCGACCATAGTCATCAGTCGCTTCAGTTCCTCGGTGATGCTCAAGACGACCCCCAGGACGCCGGCTTGCCCCTCCGCAGCCAGCCCGTAGAGAATCGGTCGGCCGACCCCTACAAGAGAAGCCCCGCAGGCGAGTCCTTTCAGGACATCACTCCCCCGCCGGAATCCGCCGTCCACAAGAATGGCCACCTTTCCGTCAACTGCAGCAACGATCTCGTCCATAACCTGGAGTGGATGGCAAAGGTAATCCAGGGTATGGGCGCCGTGATTGGAGACGACAAACCCGTCCGCACCGGCATCCACACACTTGGTCGCATCCACTGCCCCCAGCACGCCCTTAAAAACCAATGTCCCCTGGACTTCCTTCCGAATCTCGCTCAGTTCCCTGAAGGAGAGGGGAGCACAATCCGTGGCGACCAAACGGTCTCCGATCTTCGTGCCCTGGCCGGAATCGATCTCGATGCCGACCCAGCGTACGCCAGCCTTCTGAATCTCCTCGATGCCCTGGAACATTTTCTTTCGGTCTTTGAAAGGCTTAACGTTGGCTGCCACGGGGACTCCAGTTTCGACGACTTCCCTCAGGTTGTGGGGAATTGGGGTTCCTGTCCACAGGAGACTGCCGGCTTCTCTAAGCCCTTGCGCCACCTTGATGAGACCGTTATCCACTATGGCAGGGATAGGCATGGTCATCGCCGACATGACGACGGGGGTTGACAGTTCCACACCCATAACGCTGCACGCCGTCTTGGCTTCCGAGGCATCGATACAGCGTTCTCTGAAGGTGTAGCGGTCCAGTACCTTGCGGTCGTGGGCCAGCACGAACCCGGTCTCCACACCATCCAAAAGCCATCCGATATCCTTCTGCCTCAGCAGGGTTTCGCCCTTTTCGTAAAGCTCTTTCAACTCCATGACGAGGACTCCTGTTTTGATCAAAAACCGTGAATGCCGGCAACTCGGAGGACTGGATCGGCTAGGCCCTTGCTTTCACGAGGTTGCGCCCACAAGACATCAAGCAAACTCACCCTCCGAACAGTCCAAAATGTCACGGTGAGGGAAAGCCCCGGAATCATCCCTTGCGAAGACGCAGGATGAATTCACGCATTTCCCGGGCATCCCGGTACTTGGCCATGTCATACCGGCCGTGATGAACCATCTCGTTCCGATCTCTCACAAAGCGTTCTTTGGGCTGAGCCGCGGCATAACCTAAAACCATCATATCATAGACCGTGAGATCCTGAGGAATGGAGAGGAGTTCCTTCAAAAGGGGAGACACAAAGGGGTTCCCGGTCGCGCTCACCCATTGTGAGCCAAGTCCCAGTGCGGTGGCAGCGAGGGTCATGCAAAAGAAGCCATTCGCGAGACTCGACACGTAGTGAGAATCTCCCCGCGTCAGAACGGTCATCAGGGGATAAGCTTCCTTGGTCCTCGGGTCTCCGCAAAGGACGATGAAAACCGGGGCGTTTTTGAAACCAGGCTCGCGAGCAGGGCCACGGATGCCGGGGAACCTGAGATCTTCTTCCCTGGTAAGCTCGACCTTGCGCGTGTATTCCCCCTGGTCCGCCACCATCCCCACAATTCGATCCTTGGTCCCCCGGTCCTTCACAACAATGAATTCCCAAGGCTGTGAATTGCCTCCCGAGGGGGCAAAGCGGGCAGCCTCGATGATCCTGTCCACAAATTCGTCCGGGACGGGGTCGCTCTTGAAAACGCGAATGCTCCGCCTTGCTTGTACCAAAGCCAAGAAACCGTCATAGTCCATTTCTACCCCCTCCTTGTGTTCTGTCTTTTTTGTCCCGGGCTTCCCTACCGCAACTCGTTTCACCGGCGGGAGTGAACCGGGTGTGCAGCCGGATGGTCATCACAAAGGCACTGTGAATCCCCACCTTCCCATCCCTGCTCACAGGAATCCTGGGTTCAGAGCACTTCATCCTGATCTCCAGATCACGATCAAAGGAGAAGTAAGGCCACCAGGATGCTCAAAGGAGCCTGAAATCCCACCGGTCGAAAATCGTCAAGGATTGTTTCCCAATCCTGCAGTGGATCTTATCATACCACGATTTGGGTTGGGGAGAGTTGAAGATTCTTCCTCTATGAGACACGGTTGGGCGGCAGATCCGCCTCAGCGCAGGTTCGGCAGCACATCCCGGCCAAAACGTAAGTTTGAGGATCGCTTCGCTTGAGATTTGAGGCAAAACCGTTCTTGCCTCCAACTTCTAAACTCCAACCTCCAACTTCCCCTCAACTTGCAGAGAAGTTGCGCCCAAAGATTCTAAGGAGGCCAATCGTCGGTGGTGCGTGGCCCATCCCTCACGAACAAAAACCAGTCGCGCCGGGGCGGGCTGAAGAATCGATATGCGGCTCGGCGTATAGGGGTGGTTTCTAGGCCATCCGGGGAGGGGCTCGGAAATTGACCCTCCCGAGGTCCAATTGCCTGACCTCGCGCAATGAAAAGAACTGCAACTTTGAATACCGGTTCGTTCTCCATTGATGTACAATGCCGAGTTTCTGAATTCATCGACAGGGTAAGCGACTTTCTTATGGGTAAGAACGACCGAATGATCACCGTTTCCTTGACCGTGCTCTGCCAGAGCTTCCAGGCGGTTTCTTTCGGAGGCATCGCCCTCTTTCTCCCGCTGATCCGGGAGGACTTGGGTCTGAACTTCACTCAGGGTGGAAGCCTGGCGGCCGCGGCCACTCTCGTTTACGCCTTGATGCAGATTCCGGCAGGGTATCTGTCGGACCGGTACAGTCCTAAACGATTGTTCATCATCGGTATCCTCGGGTCGACCATCCTCACGCTCACCTTCGGTATGGTGCCCAATTACTGGCTCGCGCTGGTCAACCAAACCATCTCCGGCTTTTTTCGGGCACTGCTTTTTACGCCCGGAATGGCTCTCTTAACCGGATGGTTCCCACCCAGCCGACGCGCCACCGCCACCGGGCTTTATCTTGTGGGTGGGATGTCAGGCAGTGTCATCTTCAACATCGTCGGCCCGCTCATTGTGGCTGTTTCCGACTGGCGTGTTGCGTTCATCAGTGTTGCGTCCCTGGGGATCCTCTGCTCGCTTATTCTGCTCAAGTACGGAAAAGAATCCCCCACCCAGCCTCCGCGAAGGAAGGGGAGCATTTTTGAGGCCCTTCAGCTCGTTCGCTACCGGTTCATGTGGGTCTGCGGCGCCATACAGTTCGTTCGGTTTGCCACGATGCTCAGCATCTCCTTTTGGTTGCCGAGCCTGTTGATCAATGAGCACGGGATCCCCGTGCATTACGCAGGGTACATTGCGGCCGCACAGGCCATTCTGATCGCGCCATCGAACATCCTGGGGGGCTATATTTCCGACCGGCTGAAGAATCCCATTCTCGTGATCATGGTGTCGATCATCGTCCTGGGGACCACTGCCACCCTCATGGTGAGTGTTCGCAACCTGGCTTTGTTGATTGCCGTCGTGGCGATCAATGCGATCTTCCTGCAGATGTATTTCGGACCCCTGTTTTCGATACCGGTCGAAATCCTGGGGCCGGGCAAGGCCGGAATCTCGACAGGCTTCAGCAACTTCTTTGCAAACGTCGGCGGGTTTAGCGTCACCTACCTCCTGGGGTTGATCAAAGACAATACCGGCGCCTTCAAGTACGGTTTCTACGCAATCACCGGATTGTCCGTGATCGGATTGATCCTCACGCTGATCTTGGCCAGGATGAAACGGTCGGTCCCCGCCCCAGCCGAATCCTGACCCCTAGGTTTTTGACCTCCATCCATCGGTGCAGGCTACTGAGGAGGTTCGAATTTCGATATTCGAACTTGGTTGTGGCCATCGGCCCGCGTGGAGCAACTATACCAGACGGGGATCGGTCGCAAGCCCCAAGAGCTTCCGATTGGCTCCAGACGTGAGGGGCGGCCTTGACACACTTGACCCGAATCCCCTATGCTCGAATTACGGAGGCGAACCGATATGAAGCTCCACACCCTCGGCACCGGCGGGCCGCGGATCGACGCCACGCGCGCCTCAGCCTGCCACGTTCTGGAGGCGGCTGGGCAGACCTTGATGTTCGACGTCGGTCGCGGCGCGATCCACGGCGTCGGTGCAAAGGAGTTCCCGTTAGCGGCCATCGGGCACCTCTTCATCTCCCACCACCATGTGGACCACATCGGAGAGTTCGCCAACTACCTGATCACGAGCTGGATCGAGGGGCGGCGCCGGCCGCTGAAGGTCTACGGGCCGCCCGGGACGGCCCAGATCGCGGACACGCTCTTCAGGTCCGTTTACGACCGAGACATTGCGTTCCGCACGGAGGGTGAGACCGCCTTTGGGCCTTTCATCGGCGCCGACATCACGGAAATGCACGGAGGGCAGCGGGTAGAGGGAGATGGTTGGCGCGCTCGATGCGAGGAGGTAGAGCACGGCCACGGCCTTCCCTTTGGACCCGATTTTCGCGGCCGCTGGACCTGCCTCGCGTGGCGCTTCGAGGCCGAAGGCAAGGTGTTCTCGTTCAGCGGCGACGCCGTCATGTGCAAAGGGCTGCTGAAAGCGGCAGACAGTGCCGACCTGCATCTGCAATGCTGCTACCTGCCGGCGTCAAAGCTGGTCACAAAGCACATGAAGGCTGTGGGCCGTTATACCCTTGCCTGTTCCGACACGGCCGGAAAAATCGCGGCAAAGGCGGGTGTCGGGCGCCTCCTGCTCACGCACTTCAACAAGCAGACCACGCAGGAGATGGCCGACGAGATCGCCGCCGACGTTCGCCTGGACTACGCCGGGCCCGTGGAGCTGTCCAACGACCTCGACCATTTCGAATTCTAGATCAGCCGCTTCTCTTTTCCACCGCCATTCGCAGGGCCCCGCGCGCCGAGCCCCGTTCCCCTCAACTTATGCGATGAGGTCGCCCTTGACACCATAGGTCCCGATCCCCTATATTCAAACCCGCTGAAAGTGAGCCCATATTCCCTGCTGTGTCTTTCGAGCCCTCTTCGCTCATCGGCAATCCCAGAAATCCGGAGGAAGATTCCGGATTGACGCGGCGCTTTCCGGAACGGGGCAAGGGGAATGTCCGGATCCATCCAACCAGAGTCGATTTTCACTTTTCGAAAGGGAGGAGTTTTGAATGAAAGCCAGATGCGCATTGTTTTTGGCCCTTTGCCTGGTTCACACCGCCTGGGCGCTGATCGCCGTTGATAGCGTTTCGGCGTACCCTGAAAAGCCGGTGACCATGATCTGTGGTTTTCCTGCCGGAGGCGCCCTGGATGTCACTGCCCGCGCCATTGCCGAGGCGGCCAAAAAGGACTTCCCCAAAGGACTTGTCGTGGTGAACAAACCCGGGGCGGGCAGCACCATTGCCAACGCTGAGGTCATGGCGGCCAAACCGGACGGCTACACGATCGGCATTGCGGCCTCTGCGCCTCTCACTGTCATGCCGCACAACACGAAATTGCCCTATGACAAGCCGGACGACTATGCTCCGATCATGAACCTCGTGGACAGTCCTCAGTGCTGGGCCGTCGGCGGCGATAGCCCCTGGAAAACCATAGAGGAATTCATCGACTATGCCCGGAAGAAACCCGGTGATGTTCGAGTGGGAACAGCCGGTGTGGGGACCATTTTCCACCTCAATGTGGAGCAACTGAAAAAGCTGGCGGGAATCGATTTGACCTTTGTCCCCTTCCAGGGAGGCGCCGAGGTGGTTCCGGCCCTCCTGGGGAAGCATGTGGGAGCCGCGTGCCTGAATCTGGCCGAGATCCTTCCCCAGGTCAAGGCGGGAAAGGCTCGGATCCTTGCCGTGATTGAAGAAAAGCGAAACCCCCTTGTCCCGGACGTGCCTACATTCAAAGAAAAGGGCTATGATATGACCATGGGGGCCTACTACCTGCTTTTCGGCCCTAAAGGTCTGCCGAAAGATATCAAGACCCGGCTCCACGACACCTTCAGGAAGGCAATGAAGAGTCCGATTTTTTACGATCCGATCAAGGCAAGGGGTTTTCTGATCCGTTATCAGGGACCCGATGAGATCACCGCTCGCATTTTGAGAGACCATACGGCGAGCGCAGAGCTGGTGAAGAAGATCAAGAAGGCAAAGTAGGAGACAGTAGACTTGTGGGATGGCTCATCGGCACATCCTCATGCCTGTTCTTTCTGAGCGTGAGCTACCTGGCGATGTCTTTTCAGTACACGCTGGGCACCCTTGAACAGCCGGGTTCGGGACTTTATCCTCTCCTGGTCGGAATCCTGATGGTCGGCTTGAGCCTGTCCTTCGTGGTTCAGGCTTTGAAATCGAGGAAACGCCAGCACCAGGAGATCGAACCCTTTCCCGCCGGGCGGGACGCGGGAAGAGTAAGCTTGTTGGCCGGCAGCCTGGTGCTGTTCGCCCTGCTCGTGAAGCCGTTCGGCTTTGCACTCTGCGCAGCCGGCCTCCTCGCAGCCACCTTCCGCCTTCTCGGGCCGTGGGGCTGGATGAGGATTGTGATCGCTTCTCTGATCACCGTGGTTCTGGCCACCTATCTCTTCAATCATCTTCTTGGGGTCCCCCTCCCCGCGGGGACCCTCTTTTCCTGATTTGAACAAAGGGTTTCCGTTGCTTGAATCGCTCAGCAATCTATCCATGGGATTTGCGGTGGCCCTGACGGGAACCAACCTGCTGGCCTGCTTTGTGGGCGTGCTGATTGGCACGCTTGTAGGCATCCTCCCGGGCATCGGACCGATCGGGGCGATGGCCCTGCTCATTCCCACTACCTTCAGCATGGGTCCTGTGTCGGCCCTGATCATGCTCTCGGGCATCTTTTATGGGTCCATGTACGGCGGATCCACAACGACGATCCTGGTTAATGTGCCCGGAGAGGCCGCCTCCGTTGTGACGGCCATCGACGGGTACCAAATGGCCTGTAAGGGTCGCGCGGGCGCGGCTTTGAGCGTTGCGGCCGTGGGATCTTTTGTGGCCGGCACCCTGGGCGTGGTGGCCACGATGTTTTTTGCCCCGGCCCTGGCGGATTTTGCCTTGGACTTCGGGCCGCCGGAATTCTTTTGTCTGAGCTTGCTGGGCCTTCTGTTCTTGTCCCAACTCGGGGCAGGATCCGCCTTGAAATCCTTTTTGATGGTCGGCCTGGGCCTGGGGTTGGGCACGGTGGGGATGGACATCATCCTGGGGGTGACCCGGTTCACCTTCGGGCAAATGGAGCTGGGCCAGGGGGTTCGTTTTGTCCCGGTGGCCATGGGACTCTATGGAATTTCTGAAGTGCTGGCCATAGCAGAACGGACCGCCGGCATTCGGAGGGCGATCCGGGTGAATATGAGAGAGCTGTTCCCATCACGGCAAGAATGGCTGCGGGCCATTCCGCCCATGTTTCGTGGCGGTATCCTTGGCTTTGCCCTGGGCATTATCCCCGGTCCCGCCGCCATCCTCTCCACCTTCGCCTCCTACGGTCTGGAAAAGAAACTCTCCAAGCACCCGGAGGAATTCGGAAAGGGCGCCATTGAAGGAGTGGCCGGCCCGGAATCGGCCAACAATGGGGCCACGAGTGCGGGCATGATTCCCCTGCTGGCGCTGGGGATCCCTTTTGCCCCTCCCATAGCACTGCTGCTGGGTGCGCTCACCATTCATGGGATTCAACCCGGTCCTCTTCTCATCGGTGAGCACCCGGAAATCTTTTGGGGCCTGGTGGCCAGCATGTATGTGGGGAATGGGATCCTCTTGGTCTTGAATCTCCCTCTGGTCGGGCTTTTTGCCAACGTGCTGCGCATCCCTCAACATTTGCTCATGGGCCTGATTCTCATCCTCTGCCTTGTCGGGACATACAGCGTCAACAACAGCTTTCTCGATATCTATATTCTGATCGGCATGGGCTTCGTGGGGTATATCCTGCGCAAACTCAGGTTCGACATGGCCCCCCTGATTCTCGCCTTGGTCCTGGGACCCACGTTGGAGAACAGCCTAAGGCAGTCACTCTTCATGGCGCGGGGTGACCTGATGTTCATTCTGAGTCGCCCCTACACGGCCGTGATGCTTTCCGTGGGCTTGGCCGTCCTGATCCTCAGGTCCCTGCTAGGGCACAGGAGGCGAGGCAGGAGCGCAAAGGCATAAACCGCCCGTCCGGCAAGAATGACCGACGGATGGGGCATCCGGAAAAGCTACTGGGTTCCGGCTTTCCGCTTCGCTTCGGCCGGAATGACGGTCGTAGGGATAAATATGAGACGGTTGATAACATCCTGTAGTGTTAAAATACCCAGTCGAAGGTTGCTCGCAAGCCCCGAAGGGATCCCGTTGACACCACTGCCCGCATTCCCTATA
>JAFGPH010000197.1 GCA_016926135.1 Deltaproteobacteria bacterium | reverse complement strand
CTAAAGCACAGCGATCTTAACGCCGAATACATTTTTTTCCTTTGAGCCTTGAGCTTTCAGCATTGAGCTTCCGTCCTCTGTCCTTTTTCCTTTAACCTTTAACCTTTTTCCTGCAGCGAAGCGCACTCCTGTCTAAATCTTCTTTGTGAGCTTTGTGGCTTTGTGTGAGCGGTAAACGAAGAGGAGCCGTGCCGGGGCACGGCTCCTCTTCGTTTTTCCGTCTTCGCGAGGGGGATCAGTAGTGCTTCAGCGGGGCCTTGCCGATGGGAAAGACATTGAAGCCCATATCAAACAGCTTCTTGTGATCCAGGACGTTCCGTCCGTCAAATAGAAAGGCCGGATGGGCCATGGACTTCAAAATTCGGCCGTAGTCCAGGTCCCGGTAGAGCGCCCACTCGGTGAGAACCGCAACGGCATGGGCGCCCTCTGCAGCCTTGTAAGGGTCGATTTCAAAGGAAACCCGCCCCTGTACGCCCTTCAGGTCCTTCCTGGCGTTTTCCAGGGCCTTGGGGTCCGAGACGACCAGTTCCGCACGCTCCTCCAAAAGCCCCTTCGCCACATAGACCGCCGCGGATTCCCGTGTGTCCCCCGTGTTGGCCTTGAACGCAAAGCCGAAGAGGGCGATCCTTTTCCCCGCCACCGTGTTGAACATATTGGCGAGCATGTTGTGAATGAATCGTTTCTCCTGCCATTCGTTGATCTTCACGACCGATTCCCAGTACTCGGCCACCTCCTTCAGCCCATAGGTCTCGCACAGGTAGACGAGATTCAGAATGTCCTTCTTGAAGCAGGAGCCTCCGAATCCGACGCTCGCCTTTAGAAAAGAGTGCCCAATCCTGGAATCCCGGCCCACCGCAAAGGCCACCTCATCCACATCCGCTTCCGTCCTCTCGCACAGGGCCGAGATCGAATTGATGGAGGATATCCGCTGGGCCAGGAAGGCATTGGCGGTCAGCTTGGTGAGTTCGGAGCTCCAGATATTGGATTCGATGATCTTTTCCCTGGGGACCCAGTTTGCGTAAATGCCCACGATTTCGCTCCGGGCCTTTTTTCCTTCGGGGGTCTCTCTGGATCCGATCAGCACCCGATCCGGGGTTTCCAGATCGCGTACGGCGCTTCCCTCGGCCAGAAACTCGGGGTTTGACACCACCTCGAAATGGATCCCCTTCGTGTTTTCATTCAGAATCCGCTCCATGGCCTCGGCCGTCCGCACAGGCAGGGTGGACTTCTCCACAATGACCTTTGCCTCCCCCGCATTCTCCAGGATCTGCCTGGCGGTCTTCTCCCAGTACTGCAGGTCCGCGGCCCTGCCCGCACCCTCCCCAAAGGCCTTGGTAGGCGTGTTCACCGACACGAAGATGATCTCACACTCCCGGATGCCCCGCTCGATCTCCGTGGAGAAGAACAGATTCCGGTTTCTGCATGACCGGACCACCTCGTCCAGCCCGGGCTCATAGATGGGAAGATCATCACTGTTCCAGGCACGGATCTTCTCCGGGTCGATGTCCACCACCACCACACGGTACCGGGGACACTTGGCCGCAATCACGGCCATGGTGGGCCCGCCCACATAGCCTGCGCCGATACACAAAATGTTTTTCTCAAAAGCCATGATCTACATTCCTCAAAAGTTTAGACAGGATTCACAGGATTGACAGGATTTTTCACCACCCGTTCCCCCGTTTTTCAACAGGGTCACTAGAGGCACAGAGGCCACGGAGAGGTACTTTCTTTTACCCAATCGGGAGATGCCGATTGGGTAAAAACAACCAGCCTGCGGCAGCCCATCGCCTTTTTCGTTCGGTGCTTTCGACAGCCTTATTTGTGCTATCGCCAAGGTCACCGCGCCTCATTCGAACAACTCTTCCGGTGTACAAGCCCCCCTGAGGTTCCTTTTCATTTGGCGGTATCTCCCGCCAAATGAAAAAGCAATCGCCTCTGTGAACTCTGTGCCTCTAGCGAAGCGGGTGGTGAAATTTCTGTCCGACCTTGCTGTTCGTTCAACCTTGCACCTTGCACCCTGAACCTTGCACCTTGTAATAATCCACATACCACTCCACGAACCTCCCGACCCCTTCCCTGACGGGGACGCCGGGCCTGTAGCCGAAGTCCTCCACCAGGTCATCCACGTCCGCCCAGGTGGCAGGGACGTCCCCCGGCTGCATGGGCAGAAAATTCTTCTCCGCCTTTCTCCCCAGGGCCTCCTCGACGGCCGAGATGTATTCCATCAGCCCCACCGGCGAGCTGTTGCCGATGTTGTATACCCTGTAAGGCGCCCCGGAGCGCGACGGGTCGGGTGTCTTCCCGCTCCATGCCGGATCGCCCGCCGGCGGCCGGTCGAGCACCTTCACGACACCGGTCACGATGTCATCGATGTACGTGAAGTCCCTTTTCATGTCCCCGTGGTTGAACACGTCGATGGGTTTCCCCTCCACGATCGCCCTGGTGAAGAGGAAAAGGGCCATGTCCGGTCGGCCCCAGGGACCGTAAACGGTGAAGAAACGCAGTCCCGTGCAATGGATCCCGAACAGGTGATGGTAGGTGTGGGCCATGAGCTCGTTGAACTTTTTGGTGGCCGCGTAGAGGGAAATGGGCCGGTCCACGCTGTCCTTCACCGAAAAAGGGACCTTGGTGTTTCCCCCG
>JAFGPH010000196.1 GCA_016926135.1 Deltaproteobacteria bacterium | reverse complement strand
TGTTATTTTTTTCCTTGGGGCACTAATCCAGGCTGGAATCGGCCCGCGACCCGCGCTGGGCGAAGAGACGGCTAGTATCGTCTTCCTCACCTGGAAGCCCAACCAGCCTGAAATCTGGCAGCGGCTCATCAAGGGCTTCGAGGCCCGGCACCCCGGCATCCGGGTACAGGTCCAGGTGGGCCCCCATTCCTCCACGGATTACCACGCCATCCTGACCCAGCGGCTCAAGAACCGGGACCCTTCCGTGGACGTGTTCTTCATGGACGTGATCTGGCCGCCGGAGTTTGCCAGCGCCGGTTGGGCACTGGATCTTTCGAGCCGATTCGCGGCCGCCGAACGGGAGCCGTTCCTGCGCGGGCCCGTCACGGCCTTAACCTACGGAGGCAAGATTTACGGCGTGCCGTGCTATGTGGCGGCGGGGCTGCTCTACTACCGGGAGGACCTTTTGAAGAAGTACCACCTCAGCCCGCCGTGCTCATGGGAGGAGATGCTGGAGCAGGGAAGGACCATCCGGAAGGGGGAAGGCGGGTCCGGGCTCTACATCTACAGCGCCCAGTTCAAGCAGTACGAGGGCTTGGTCTGCAACGTGCTGGAATTCATCCGGTCGAACGGGGGAAGGGTCCTGGACCCCGAGAGCGGCCGGGGCCTACTCGCAGAACAAGCCGTGCGCGAGGCAATCGCCTTTGTGCGGGATCAGATCGTCGGGAATGCCTCCCCACTGGGTGTGGTCAACTATGAAGAGCCTGAATCGCTGGACCTCTTCCTGCAGGGCAAGGCCGTGTTCCACCGAAACTGGCCCTATGCCTGGGACGTGGCAAATGACCCCGGGAAATCCAGGGTGGCGGGACGGGTCGGTGTCGGCGCCCTTCCAGCCTTTCCCGGGAAGAAACCGGTATCCACCCTGGGTGGATGGCAATTCGGCATCAGCCGCTGGTCCAGGCACCAGGAAGATGCCTGGCGCTTTGTCCGGTTCATGACCTCCGAGGGGGCCCAGAAGACCCTGGCCGTGGAGGCGAGCCTGGCCCCTGCGCGCAGGGCGATCTACGAAGACCCTGAAGTGATGGAGAAAAAGGCCCATTTGAAGGCCCTCCTCCCTGCGCTGGAGGCCGCAAGGCCCAGGCCCCTGTCCCCGGTCTATCCGATGATCAGCCAGGAACTCCAGCGGTTTTTCAGCCAGGCCATCGTGCAAAAGGGATTTGACTATCCGGGTATGGCCGCAAAGGCCTCGGAGAGGATCGAGAGACTCTATCGTATGGGTGCGTCGATCAAACCATGATGGAGAGAAGCTCGAAATTCTACCTCGCGCTGCTTGCCCCCGTCCTGCTCATCCTGCTCTGCTTTATTGCCGCGCCCATTGCCCAATCCGTGGTGCTGAGCTTCCACCGCTTCGTCATCGGCCTGCCTCAGTTGCAGGGCCTCTTCGTGGGTCTTGAGAACTACGGAGAACTCCTCCGGGACCCTGTGGCGCGCCATTCCTTCTGGGTGACCCTTGTCTTTGTAGGGACCACCACCTTCCTTGAACTCCTGCTGGGTCTCCTCCTGGCCCTCTTGATCCATCAGCGGTTCCCCGGCAGGGGCGCGTTACGCGCCTGCGTCCTGATTCCCTGGGCCGTGCCGACCGTCGTGTCGGCCCAGATGTGGCGCTTCCTCCTGAACGACGCCTATGGGATGATCAATTACGCCCTCTTCGGCACGGAGACCGGTCGCTACATCCCCTGGCTGGCCCTGCCCGGAACCGCGCTTCTTTCGATCATCACGGCGGACGTGTGGAAAACTTCCTCCTTTGCGACCCTGCTCATCCTGGCAGGGCTCCAGGTGATCCCCGAGGAAGTCTACCAGGCGGGAAAGGTGGACGGTGCAGGGGTGTGGGGGCGCTTCCGCCACATCACCTGGCCTCTTATCCGTCCGGCCCTCCTCATCGCCCTTCTCTTCCGGAGCATCGATGCCTTCCGGGTATTCGATCTGGCCTTTGTGATGACCCAGGGGGGGCCGGCCGATGCCACCAACGTGCTCCAGCTCTACGCCTACAAGAAGATGTTCGTGGAGGGATGGATGGGTTACGGGTCAGCCCTCTCCGTAGGCATATTCGTGATGATTCTGATCCTTTCCGTGGCCTATGTTCGAATGGCAGGCCGGAGAATGCTGGAGGCGCGGGTATGAGGCGCAGTGTTCTTGCCCGTGCAGGACTGGGGGTCGGGGTCGTTCTGGCCGCGCTCTTTTCCCTGATCCCTTTCCTGCTCTTCGTCTCCTCCGCCTTCAAGACCCAGACCCAGTTGACCGCCGTGCCTCCCCAGTTCTGGCCAGCCTTCTCCCTGGATTTCTTCCGTTCCGCCGTGACGCGCTACGATCTCTTCCGTTACCTGGGGAATTCGGTCATCGTGGCCGGATCGACTACGCTGGTCACCCTGTCCCTGGCCACCCTGGCAGGCTACGGTCTTTCGAGGCTTCCGGCCGGGCCGGCACGGCCCATTCTCATGGGCATCCTGAGCTGTGCCATGTTCCCTCAGATCGCCATCGCCGGCCCTGTGTGGCGCTTCCTGCGTGCCATGGGCTGGCTCAACACTTATCAAGGGCTCGTGCTCCCCTACGTGGCCCTCACGCTTCCCCTGGCCGTCTGGATCCTCGCGGTATTTTTCAGGGAGATGCCCGAAGAACTGGAATGGGCGGCCCGGGTGGACGGCTGCAGCAGGCTCGGTGCACTGGTGCGCGTCATCCTGCCCCTCTCCGCGCCGGGGCTCTTCACCTCGGCCATCCTGTGCTTCATCTATGCGTGGAACGAGTTCTTCCTTGCCCTCCTAATCATGACGGATCCCGCGAAGCAAACCATGCCCGTGGGAATCGCCCTGTTCCAGGGGGAGCACACGATCCCCTGGGGTGAAATCGGAGCGGCGTCCTTCATCACGACCATGCCCCTCGTGCTCATGGTGCTCATCTTCCAGCGACGCATTGTGACGGGCCTCTCGGCCGGGGCGATCAAGGGATAGGATAAGGAATGGCTTCTCTGACCCTGAAAAAGATCAGCAAGGCTTTCCGGCGCGTGCAAGCCCTGTCCCGGGTGGATCTCCACGTGGCGGACGGCGAGTTCTGCGTGCTGCTGGGACCTTCCGGCTGCGGGAAGAGCACGCTTCTACATATCGTGGCCGGCCTGATCCTTCAGGACGAGGGCACGGTGGAACTCGACCATCAACCCGTGGATCCACTGAACCCGAGGGAAAGGGACGTGGCCATGGTGTTTCAGAGTTATGCCCTCTACCCCCACATGAGCGTGGCCCAAAACCTGGCCTTCGGGCTTCGTATGCGGAAGGTCGCGGCGCCGGAAATCGAGCGGAGGATCATGGAAACCGCCCGCCTTCTCGGCATCGAGGACCTCCTGGAGAGGAAACCGAGCCAGCTCTCCGGGGGGCAGCGGCAGAGGGTGGCCATGGGCCGTGCCATCGTACGCCGTCCCAGGATCTTCCTGCTGGATGAGCCTTTGAGCAACCTGGATGCCCGCCTGAGGGCAGGCCTCAGGCTGGAGTTGAAGAGACTCCACCGACAGATGCGCAGTACCATGGTCTACGTGACCCACGACCAGGTGGAGGCCATGACCCTCGGCGATCAGGTCGTGGTCATGAGGGAGGGCCGGGTGCATCAGACGGGCAGCCCGAAGAGCATCTACCAGCGACCGGCCGACACCTTTGTGGCCACCTTCATCGGGTCTCCTGCCATGAACCTCTTCCAGGGAACCGTGAGCAGGCAGGAGGGAAGGCTGTCCTTCTCGGGGCCCGGGTTATCCCTGGAATTGCCCCATGTCCCGGGGGAGTACGAAGGCGAGGTTGTCGAGGCGGGCATCCGACCCGAGGATATGAAGATTGTCCCGCAGGCTCGGGGTGCGCTCCGGGCGGTGGTGGAGATGATCAGCGATGTGGGCGCCGAGAACTATGTCCACGCCAGGGTGGGCGGCCGGGAGATCACCGTGAGGGCCTCAAAGGAGACGATGCCAGCAACGGGAGAAGACATCTTCCTCCACGTCAATCCTTTCAGAATCCACGTGTTTCACAAAGGCCTTCGCGTCAAGTGTCCTGTCCTATAAATACCCTCACATGCGAAAAAGATGATGACGCATGAACTCAAGGATCGAATTCATCCTCCTCCGATTCACGAGCGGCAACTGACTGTCTGCACCTATGCGATGAAGGATGGTCGCCTGATGGTTGATGGCCGGCTCAAGGATGAGCGGCTGGTTGGGTCCGGCAAGCCCTTTGCACCATATAGGTTATATGGGCATAACCTTGGCGATCATTGCGTTACGTGTAAACTTGTTTGCCTGAAATGCCGATAAGCGAGTAGGAGGTTAGCGATGGAAAATATGGTGGAGAATCTGTCCGCGGCAGAAATCGCATCCATCTGCGGGGTGGGCCACAGCACGGTGCGATACTGGATCCGCTCCGGTAAGCTTCCCGCGAAACGCAGGGGCAGGAATTACGAAGTCCCGAAAGAGGATCTCCTGTTCTATCTGGAGTCATCCGGATACGGAATCCCAGACCGACTGCGGTCCCAAGACGAACCGCCCACGCTTCCACATTTCAGGCCTGTCCAACCCTGCTGGGAGTTCTTTCAGAGGACGATCCGGGATCGGGGCTGCCCGAGTTGCCCGGTCCAAATGAACCGCCTGGAAATCTGTTTCACTGTCAAACGGTATAACCCGGCCATCTGCAGCGGCCATGACTGCCGCAGGTGCCGTTACTATGTGGAGACGTACCTGCCCAGGATCCAGTTTATACACCAGATAGACCTGCCGGCGGCTGTGTACGGGGATTTTTTCATCTACGCGGCGAACCAGAAGATGTTGGATCTCTGCGGTTTGAGCGATGCAGGCGACATTGGAAAGGGGCTCGAAGAGGTTATCGACCCCGAGTTCCTGCCCACTGCAATTTCCCATGCCAAAAGACGCATGGTAGACGACCCCAGTCTGCCGAGATCCTACCGTGTCCCCATCAAGGAAAGCAATCACGGCAGGGTAGAGGCCTCCGTCACGATGTTCCCGTTGAATGACCCCAAAGGGGCTTTTCTCATCCTTGGAGAACCGGCCGCTGGGGAATGAAAACCCCGCTCCATGGGGAGAACCGGAACAAAGGAGATGTTCGAAAAGGGCGAAAAGCCCGGGAGGTGAACGAAAATGAGACTCGGCACGAAAATCATGATCCTTGTCAGTGTAGGTCTGATTCTTTCTTCCGTGACGATCGGTTTGATTGCCACCTGGCAAACCAGGCGGACGGGGGATCAGGCTATTGCTCAGATCGAGAGGTTGGGCAGGGAGAACATCAAAAGAATCCAGGCCGATGCCGAAAGCGAGGAGAAGATCTTCAGGGAAGATCTCCTCCTCAGAAAAAGGGAATACATCAGGTCTCAAGTGCAGACGACCATGAGTATCATTGAGAAAGCCTTGCAGGATGCAAAATCCCTGGACAAAGACAACACACTCGATCAAGAAGTCCGAAACGCCATCCTTCGGGAACACCAGGAGAGCATATCCCAATTCGTTGCCGCACTTCGCTATGGTCCCGAAAACCAGGACTACTTCTGGATCAACGACATGCATCCCACGATGATCGTGCATCCCTACAAGCCGGAGCTGAACGGCACAGACCTTTCCGAACACAAGGATCCGAAAGGAAAGAGGCTCTTTGTGGAATTCGTAAAAGTGTGCAAGGAGAAGGGCGAGGGCTTTGTGGATTACTACTGGCCCAAGTACGGAGCGGACAGGCCCCAACCCAAGCTCTCCTTTGTGAAGGCCTTCAAGGAGTGGGGATGGATTGTGGGCACGGGGCTCTATGTCGATGACATCGAAGCCATGGTGAACGCAAAGCGGGCTGAATTGGGCAAGAGCACCAGGGCCTTGCTGGGGAACATGACAAGGGAGGTTGAAGACGTCAAGAAAGGAGTGGAGAGGGATATTGGGAAACTCATGCTCTGGGTCGGCGCGGTTATGCTGACCATGCTGATGTTCATCCTCAGCGGTTCCGTGATCTTCATGCGACGCAGTATCACACGTCCGATCAAGCAGGTCATCGACAAGCTAACCGAAGGTGCGGAACAGGTCTCTTCCGCCTCAGCCCAGGTCTCTTCCGCCAGCCAGTCCCTGGCAGGGGGCGCCTCCCAGCAGGCTGCGGCCATTGAGGAAACCTCGTCGTCCCTGGAGGAAATGTCGTCCATGATCAGACACAATGCCGACAATGCTCAACAGGCAGATGGGCTCATGAAGACGGCCAGCGAGATCATTGACAAAGCCAGCGTCTCCCTGGATGAGATGTCGACATCCATGGGCGACATCCGCAAAGCCAGCGAGGAGACATCCAAGATCATCAAGACGATTGACGAGATCTCGTTCCAGACCAATTTGCTGGCCCTGAACGCAGCCGTGGAGGCTGCGAGGGCCGGGGATGCGGGCGCCGGTTTCGCCGTGGTTGCAAACGAGGTGAGGACCCTGGCCATGCGTGCAGCAGAGGCTGCAAGGAACACCGCAGACCTCATTGACGGAACGGTGAACAAGGTGAAGGATGGGTCTGATCTGATGGTAAGAACGAACAAGGCCTTCTCGGAGGTATCCCGGAGTACCGGCAGGGTCGGTGAACTACTGGCCGAGATCGCGGCTGCGTCCACGGAACAGGCCCAAGGCATCGAGCATCTGAGCAAAGCCGTGGCCGAGATGGACAAGGTGGTCCAGGACAATGCCGCCAGTGCTGAGGAATCCGCCAGCGCTTCCGAAGAGATGAATGCGCAGGCCGAACAGATCAAGGGCATGGTGGACGAGTTGTACGCCCTCGTAGGTGGACGTTCTGAGGAGAGAGTCAGTTGATGAACAGGTTCTTGGTGGCGAAGTTCGGGTCGCTCGTGAGGTTGATTCCCAGGCGTCTCATCCCGGCCTCGTCACCGGGTGTGGGCATGTGGGTCAAGTGGGCCTCGCACCCTTCAAGCTCCTTCAGTTTCTCCAGTGCGATCTGGGCCGCGGAATTGGTCGTGGCCGCTATGCTGATGGCAATGAGGGTCTCTTCCAGGTCCAGGCTGATGTTCTTTTCGTTCATGATTTCCGTCTTGAGCCGTCTCACGGAATCCGTCACGTAGGGAGGCAGCAGCTTGATCTGACCGGGGATGCCCGCCAGGTGCTTGATGGCGTGAATGACGACGCTGGAGGCCGCGTGCATGAGGGGCGAGTTGTTTCCGGTCACGATGGTACCGTCTCTCAGGCAGATCGCCGCCCCACAGTAAATGCCCTCGCTTCCCTTTTCCTGCTTCTGGGCCTCCTCGGCCGCCCGACGGGCCGGGTCAACCACGGATCGGTACTCGGCCTGGAGGTGAAAGTCCTTGATGAAGAGTTCCACCCTCTGTGCGGTTTCCTTGTCCGTGAACCCCATGACATACTCACAGCGGTACCTGAAGTACCTCCGGATGATTTCCTGTAGGGCCGCCTCCCTGGTCGCTTCATCACGGGTAATGGCGAAACCGGCCCGGTTCACCCCCATGTCCGTGGGAGACTTGTAGAACGACTCCCCCCCCGTGATCTTCTCGAGGATCCTTTTCAGAACAGGAAAGATCTCCACGTCGCGATTGTAGTTCACGGCCTTTCGGTCGTAGGCCTCCAGGTGAAAGGGGTCGATGATGTTGAAGTCCTTGATGTCTGCTGTCGCCGCCTCGTAGGCGACGTTGACCGGGTGTTTGATGGGCAGGCTCCAGATCGGGAAGGTTTCGAACTTGGCATATCCCGATTGAATGCCCCGCCGGTAGTCGTGGTAGAGCTGAGACAGGGATGTGGCGAGCTTTCCGCTTCCGGGGCCCGGCCCGGTCACGACGACAAGGGGCTTTTGCGTCTCGATGTATTCGTTGGCGCCGTACCCTTCGTCACTGACAATAGTCTCCACATCCGTAGGATAGCCTTTGGTGAAGCGGTGGGTGTATACCCGGATCTGCCTTCGCTCCAGCTTGTTTTTGAAGACCACCGCCGCCGGCTGCTGGTCAAAGCGGGTGATCACCACGCCGAGCACGGAGATGCCCCAGTCCCTCAGGTCGTCAATCAACTTGAGGGCGTCCGAGTCATAGGTGATGCCGAAGTCCGCCCGGATCTTCTTTCTTTCGATGTCCCCGGCATAGATACAGAGGAGAAGGTCCGCCTTGTCCTTGAGCTGCTGGAGAAGCCGCATCTTCACGTTCGGGTCGTATCCCGGCAGAACCCGGGCCGCGTGGTAGTCATACAGGAGCTTACCCCCGAACTCCAGGTAGAGCTTGTTGTTGAACCTCTCCACCCTCTCCAGGATCTCCGCCGTCTGCTCCCGGATATACCCTTCGTTGTCAAAAGCCGTCTGTCCTGCCATTCTTCGTGCTCCCTCCTTGTTGACCCTGGAAGTCTGCCAACCATACGCCACCACGCCGCATATTTCAACAGGAGCCTGCCTTCGGGCTCCAAACCCTTGCAGGTTCGTCCCCTGCGGGTTACTATGCTGTCTCCGGGGGAAAGCCCCCAAAGGAGGGGAAGCATGGGGTCGGAGAGGTGGAACAGGGGGTGAAAAGCTCGGAGGTCCGTGGAGGATGAGAAGGAAAGAGCGGGAGATTCAAGACGAAGCGGCCCTGGAGGGCATCCTCCGAAGGGCCATGGTCTGCAGGCTGGCCCTGTCCGTGGATGACGAGCCCTACATTGTGCCCCTCAATTTCGGTTACAGGGACCGGGTTCTGTATTTTCACGGGGCCCGTGAAGGGAAGAAGATTGAGATGCTCCGGAAGAACAACCGCGTCTGCTTTGAGGTCGATGTGGACCATGAAATGGTCAGGGCGGAGATGCCCTGCGACTGGACATTTAAATACCGCAGCGTCATCGGCTTCGGAAGGGCCGAGTTGATCACGGAGCCTGAGGCCAAAGGCAACGCCCTGGATGTCATCATAACCCAGTGCGGGGCCGCTACGCCATACCCATACAGGGAAGAGAAGCTGGCAAGAACGTGCATCATCCGGGTGACCATAGAGAGCATGACGGGGAAGCA
>JAFGPH010000195.1 GCA_016926135.1 Deltaproteobacteria bacterium | reverse complement strand
GGCGATCATCCGGATACCTCAGCAAGAGGCTTCTCAACAGGGGCTCCGCCTGGGCAAAGGCTCGCCTGTAGATCAGGCCTACCGCCAGGTCCATTACGGAACCCATGTCCTGGGATGGCGCCGGAGCCCACATGACCGAGATGGACTCGTCATGGGGGATGATTTGCGCCTCTCCCGGCAGCCGCCCGAAAAGTTCCTTCAGGTGCTCCTCAAGTGCGGACATCAGGGCCGCCTCGTCGCTTTTCAGCATCCCCGCATCCTTCGACAAGAGGTCCAGATCCACATCCGCCAGCTTGAATTCAAAGGAAAAAGAATCCACGCGCCTTCACCTCCCCGGGAAATCTATCCGCTTTTCCTGTATGATTTGCCTTCTCGGCATATTACCATCTCCCTTCGTTAGGACGCAGAAATTTTTCAATAACTCACTAATCTGCTCATCAATGATCCCGGATCTTGCCTTCCAACTCCTTCAGCCTGGCGCAAGCTCCCTGTGTGCACCCATCACATCTCCCTCAACCGGGTAAATACCTTCATGATCGAAATGGTTAACTCAATGGCACGTCTGCTCTTGAGAACTGGGGATAACATCGCGACGACCTGCTCCGTAAAAGCTCCTGGGTGGAACCCATGTAGTAGCTTCCGGCCATCAGGCTCCGGAGGACATAGCCCCAGTGCGACATGGGGCTCCCAAGGCCAAAACAAAAGGGGCCTGGATTTGCTCCAGGCCCCTTTATCTGAAATTGGCGGGGACGACGAGGCTCGAACTCGCGACCTCCGGCGTGACAGGCCGGCGTTCTAACCAAACTGAACTACGTCCCCGCATTCAGGCAGATTCTGGTAGGCGGAACAGGATTTGAACCTGCGACCCCCGGCTTGTAAGGCCGATGCTCTCCCACTGAGCTATCCGCCCCCCGGGCGAATTTGTTTTATTACCCTCAGGCCCTCCCCCGTGTCAAGCAAATTGATGCATCAGTGGGCGGTCAGTTCATCGGAGACCGGGGGTTTCACGGCCTCCTGAGGGGCTTCCACGCAGAAGGGCCGGTTCTCTTCATCACTCGCGAAAAGCTTCTCTCCCTCCTCCAGGACCAGGGCCTGTTTCAGCACTTCGTCCATATGGTCCACCAGCACCAGTTCCACCTTTTTGAGAACCCTCTTGGGAATCTCCTCGATGTCCTTCTTGTTCTCCAGGGGGATGAGCACCTTTTTCACCTGGCCCCTGTGCGCGGCAAGGATCTTCTCCTTCAGGCCGCCGATGGGCAGCACCCTTCCGCGAAGCGTGATCTCGCCGGTCATGGCGATATCGTGCCGCACCGGCTTGCGGGTCAGGGCCGACACGATGGAGGTGGCCAGGGCAATGCCCGCGGAAGGGCCGTCCTTGGGGATCGCTCCCTCGGGCACGTGGATGTGGAGGTCGATCCCCTCGTAAAAGCGATCCGGAAGCCTCAGCTGCCTGGCCCGCGTCCGGACGTAGCTCAGCGCAGCCTGCGCGGACTCCTGCATGACCTCCCCGAGTTTTCCCGTCAGCACCAGGTTTCCCTTGCCCGGCATGAAGGCCACCTCGGTTTGCAGGAGTTCCCCGCCCACATCGGTCCAGGCAAGCCCCGTGGTGACGCCGATCTGATCCTCCTCCTCCGTGCTACCGAAGCGGTATTTGATCACACCCAGATAGCCTTGAATGGAGTTGGCCGTGATCCGGATCTTGGCGTCCTTTCCATTCCTCACCACCTCCTTGGCCACCTTCCGGCAGACCGAGGAGATCTCCCGCTCCAGGTTCCGGACCCCGGCCTCACGGGTATAATTCCGTATGATGGTCAGCACGGCGGAGTCCGAGAACTCCAGGTCCACACCCTCCAGTCCATTTTGCTCGATCTGCTTTCGAATGAGGAACTGCTCGGCGATCTTGACTTTCTCCAACTCCGTGTAACCCGGCAGGCGAATGATCTCCATCCGGTCCTGCAGGGGCAGCGGGATGTTGTGAAGGGTATTGGCCGTGGTAATGAACAGCACGTCGGACAGATCGTAGTCCAGATCGAGGTAATGGTCGTTGAATGCGAAGTTCTGCTCCGGATCCAGCACCTCCAAAAGTGCGGCGGAGGGGTCCCCTCGAAAGTCGGTGCTCATCTTGTCCACCTCGTCCAGACAGAAGACCGGGTTGCTGGACTTGGCTTTCCGGAGGTACTGAATGATCTTTCCGGGCAGCGCACCGATGTAAGTTCTCCTGTGACCTCGAATCTCGGCCTCATCCCTCACCCCGCCCAGGCTGAGCCTCACGAAATTGCGTCCCGTGGCCCTGGCCACGGACTTGGCCACAGAGGTCTTGCCCACGCCCGGTGGGCCGACCAGGCAGAGGATGGGACCCTTGATCTTGCGTGTGAGACTTTGCACCGCCAGATATTCCAGAATCCTCTCCTTGGGCTTCTGGAGACCGTAGTGGTCCTCGTCCAGGATCCTCTCCGCCTCCGAAACGTCCATCCGGATCCTGGTCTTATCCGCCCAGGGCAGGGCCAGGATCCAGTCAATGTAATTCCTCACCACCGTCGCCTCCGCGGACATGGGCGACATCATCTTGAGCTTTTTGAACTCCTGCCAGGTCCTGGCGTGTGCTTCCTTGGAAAGCCTCTTCCGCTTGATCTTCTTCTCGAGCTCCGCCAACTCGGCCTTGAAATCGTCCTTGGTCCCCATCTCCTTCTGAATGGCTCGCATCTGCTCATTCAGGTAGTAGTCTTTCTGGGTCTTCTCCATCTGCTTCTTGACCCGCTTCTTGAGACGGGTCTCCAGCTTCAGGATGTTGATCTCGTTCCGGAGCTTGTCGAAGAGGGTCTCCAGCCGGAGGGTGAGGTCCTCGGTCTCCAGGACCTCCTGCTTGTCCTTCACCTTCATGATCAGATGGGCAGCCATGGTGTCGCCCAGACGCACCGGGTCGTCGATGGAGGCCAGCGTGGCAACAAGATCTTTCCCCATCTTCTCGTTGAATTTGGCGTATTCCTCAAAGCCCTCATTGAGGGCCCGCATCAGGGCACGGGTCTGGTCGTTCATCTCCCAGTCGTCCCAAATCCGCTGGACGATGACCATGAAGAAATCCGGGTTAGGGGCAAAGCCCACCACCTTCGCTCTCTGCTTTCCCTCGATCAGGGCCTTCACCGTGCCGTCGGGCAGCCGCAGCAGCTGCAGCACCGTTCCCAGGGTGCCGTAGTGATAAATGTCGTTCTCCCCGGGCCGGTCCAGCTTGGCATCCCTCTGGGCCGAGAGGAAAACCTCCTTCTCATGGGACATGGCGTATTCGAGGGCCTTGATGGACTTGTCCCTGCCCACGAAAAGAGGCACCACCATGTTGGGAAAAACCACCACGTCTCTCAGGGGAAGAAGGGGATATTGGGCATCTTCCGGCAGAGACAGATCGGACGACCGTTTTCTATTGAGATTGAACATATCTTTGCGTATCCACCTGATTCTCATAAAGTAGCAGGGGTGCTTCTCCCCTGGCGACCACTTCCTCCCCGACCACGCACTCCTTCACCCCTGTCATACAGGGGAGATCGTACATGATCTCCAGCATGATGCTCTCCATGATCGCCCGCAGGCCACGGGCGCCGGACTTTCTTTTGAGGGCATCTTTTGCAATGGCCAGAAGCGCGGCATCGCTGTACTTCAGGTTGACGTTCTCCAGTTCGAAAAGCTTCCGGTACTGCTTGACCAGGGCGTTCTTGGGCTCGGTCAGGATCCTGACCAGGGCGTCCAGGCTGAGGTCATCCAGCGTGGCCAGGATGGGCAGCCTCCCGATGAACTCGGGAATCAGACCGAAATGGATCAAGTCTTCCGGCTGCACCAGGGGCATGATCTGGTTGATGTCCTGCTTCTGGCCGCTGTGGATATCCGCCTCAAAGCCCATGGTCTTGCTCCCGATGCGGGACCGGATGATCTTGTCCAGGCCGTTGAAGGTGCCCCCGCAGATGAAGAGGACGTTGTCCGTGTTCACCTTCACGAAATCCTGCTGAGGGTGCTTTCGCCCTCCCTTGGGCGGGATGCTCGCCATGGTGCCCTCGATAATCTTCAACAGGGCCTGCTGCACACCCTCCCCGGAGACATCGCGCGTAATGGACGGGCTGTCGGACTTCCGGGCGATCTTGTCGATCTCATCAATGTAGACGATGCCCCGGGTGGCGGCATCGATGTCATAATCCGCGTTCTGCACCAGGTTCAGGATGATGTTTTCCACGTCCTCGCCCACATAACCCGCCTCGGTGAGGGTCGTGGCATCCGCGATGGTGAAAGGGACCTTCAGGATCTTGGCCAGGGTCTGGGCCAGCAGGGTCTTGCCCGACCCCGTAGGCCCGATCAGCAGAATGTTGCTCTTCTGGATCTCCACGCCCTCCAGGTCGACCTTGCTCGCGATCCGTTTGTAATGATTGTGAACCGCGACGGATAGAATCTTCTTGGGTCGCTCCTGCTCGATCACGTATTGATCCAGGATTTGCTTGATTTCGAAGGGCTTGGGGATCTTCCCCCCGGCCCCTTGCTCCACCTCCTGGCTGTAGTCCTCTGCGATGATCTCATTGCAGAGCTGAATGCACTCGTCGCAGATGTAAACCGAAGGACCTGCGATCAGCTTCTTCACCTCGTCCTGACTCTTGCCGCAGAAGGAGCACAAGAGATCATCACTGGAATTGTCTTTTCTTTGCATACGACCCGTCTCCTATTTCTTGATTGGCTTGGGAGCTTCCCGTTCGGTGATCACCTTGTCGATCAGCCCGTAGCTCAGGGCTTCTTCGGCATCCATGAAGTAGTCGCGCTCCGTGTCGTGCCGGATCTTTTCCAGAGTCTGCCCCGTGTGCCTGACCAGGATCTGGTGAATGAGTTCCTTGATCTTCATGATCTCTTTGGCCTGGATATCGATGTCCGTGGCCTGTCCCTGGACCCCGCCCAGGGGCTGGTGGATCATGATCCTGGCATGCGGCAGGGCATATCTTTTTCCCCTGGCCCCGGCAGTCAGCAGCAGTGCCCCCATGCTTGTAGCCTGGCCCATGCAGATGGTGGCCACATTGGGCCGGATGTACTGCATGGTGTCATAGATGGCCAGCCCTGCGCTCACCGAACCTCCCGGTGAATTGATGTAAAGGTTGATGTCCTTATCCGGATCCTCGGACTCCAGGAAAAGCATCTGGGCAATGATCGTGTTGGCCATGCTGTCATGCACCTGCTCCCCCATGAAGATGATCCGGTCCTTCAACAGCCTGGAGTAAATGTCGTAAGCCCTCTCCCCCCGGCTGGATTGTTCTACCACAATGGGAATCAGCATAATCCTCGCTCAACCCTGTCCTTTCTCAGCCCTCAACGTTTTCTTCGGCCGGAAGCTGGGAGGCATCCATTTCCTGGATGCTAGCACCTTTTACCAAATAATTCAAGGTCTTTTCCTCCAGAAGCCTCTGCCTGTAGGATTCCGTGAGTTCGTTCGCTTCATAATAGCGCTTCACCACCTGGGGATCCTGGTTCATGCCGGCACCCATCTGGGCGAAGCCTTCGTCCAGTTCGGCGTCATCAACCGTGAGCCCGTTCTGGCGTGCCACCTCCCCCAAGATGAGCAGTTCCTTCACCCTTCTCATGGAGGCGGGCCTCAGATCCTCGCGCAGTTTCTCCTGGCTGAGGCCCGTCTTTTCCAGGCTCGACCCCATCCGGGCGAAATTCTGCCTCAAAGTGGAAACCGCATAGTCGATCTCCGACTCGACGAGGCTTTCCGGCAGTTCGAAATCCACCAGGGTCGAAATCTTCCGCATCAGCCTCCTTTTCAGATCCCTCTCCGCTCGCTTCTCTTCCCAGGAAGTCAGGTCTTCACGGATTTTCTTCCGGAGATCCTCCAGGTCCTGAAAATCGGCACTCAGATGATGAGCAAACTCGTCATTCAACTCCGGCATCACAAGCTCACGGATATCGTTCACCTTCACCTGGAAGTCCACCCGCTTTCCCGCGAGTTTCGGGTTATGGAAATTCTCCTCGAAGGATACGCTCACCTGCAGCGTCTCGCCACTCCGGTGGCCCTCCAGCGCCTTTTCAAAATCGGGATGGAACTCATTGCCCCCCACCCGCACCGGAAAATTGCTGGCCTTGGCGCCCTCCAGGGGCTTGCCGTCCTCGGTTCCCTCGTAATCCACGATCACGTAATCGTTCTCCTGCACGCCCCTTTCAGACATCACCGGAGACAGCTTTCCGTTCGCCTTCCGGATCTCCTCAAGCTGCCTTTCAACATCCTCGTCGGTGACCCGCACGATCTCCTTTTCCGCGACGAGCCCCATATAGTCTTTCAAATCGAACTCCGGTTTCACCTCCAGCACCGCAGCGTAGCGGAACCCCTGCCCGGCCTTCACCGTGCCGTTTTCGACGACCGGAGGGGCAATGGGAAAACTCTTGGTCTCTTCCACCGCCCCGGGAAGCGTATCCCGTACGATCTCCCGGGCTACGTCCTCGGCCACCTGCTCCCCGTAGTAGCGCTCCAGGATTCTCTTGGGGGCCTTGCCCGTTCGGAAGCCGTGCACCTTGGCCGTCCTACCCAGCAACCGATAGGCATCTTCGAGTTTCCGGTCGACTTCTCCCGGTTCCACTTCAACCACAATCTTCCGCTTAACAGGGCTGATCACTTCCAATTCTGTCTTCATGCGCAGTTCCAATCAATCTCCGTTCTCTGCAGGCTGCCGCGGCCACAGAGGAACCATCGAGGTTGTCGCAAAAGGCCACTGTCCAAACTAAGTTCTGTTTTCCTGTTTGCAAGACCAGGAGATTTTCCAGGGGTGTCGGCGCGTTTCTTGTGCTCACACCCGGCATGAACGGGAAACCCGAAAAGCGGAAAGCACGCGTCCTGCCGTCTCGCTTCACCCCCCCTTTCAGTCCTGAAGCCTCGTCACCACCCGTCGGCTCCCCCGGGTGGTGACCGCGCATCCGCGGGATGAGACAAATCACATAAGGGAGCGTGGGATGTTCGTCGGGGTGCACCGTGAACGGTGCGATGGGGCAGTGAATGATAGAATGCAGACCCTGCCGGGGGTAACCCGTTATCAATCGGTCAGGAATCCTCCCTGACTCGTTTTTTTACCTGATCAATAAAATCCTCCAGGCTTTGCTGGCTTCCAAATACGTCTTCGAACAGTTTCTCGCTCCAGACGGTCAGGCCCAGCCGGAAAACCTGGTGGATCAGTCTGTCGGCATTTTCCGTGCCGTGGAGCCTCATGACCTGGCAGAGAAAGTCATCCGGGACCTTGACCGGAAACAGGGCCGTATGAGACTCCCCCTCGCTTTTCAGATATTCCTGAATGCTTTTCAGGATTCTGAGGTGAGCGTATTTGAGCCTGTACTCTTCCTCATCCATTTCCGTTCGTCCAGAATCTCGTAAGAATATACTCTATCCGAAGGATGTCAATCAAAAAGGTCCCGGAGTATCACTTGACCTCTTGACAATGAGAAGCTCACCCACTAGATTTAATTGCGCAATTTCATGTAAGGCAAACAAAGTGCCGTTCCGGATGAGGGAAGGATTCCATGCCGATTTACGAGTACGAGGCATCGTCGCCCCGAACTGCCTGTCGGGAGTGCCGTGTTCCCTTCGAAGTCCTTCAGAAGCCCGGCGAAATGGACCTGGAGCGATGCCCTTCCTGTGGCAGCCCCGTGCGCAAAATCATCTCGTGGTGCCGCTCCGCCGTTGTGGAGATCCCGGAGGAGAGCACCCGAACCGAACGGAAGATTCGCAGCTATGAGAGCTCCGGCATGTGGAGCCACGCCGCAGAGCTCGCCGACAAACACGCGGAGAAGACGAAGGATGCGGGTTTACGCATGCGGGCACTTGATAATTACAGGAAAGCGGGGTATGACGTGGACTCGCTCGTCAAACACACTGCAACGAGTAACGACTAAAGGGGGACTGTTCTTATGAAGTTGAAAAGCGTTTCTTGCCTGATTCTCTGGCTTTGTGCCGTCACGGTCCTGTTCGCGTCGGCAGCCGCTCCCGCCCTTGCGACCTCCGACGAGGAAAAGAAGAAAGACCTTCCGCCCAGGGCGATCTCCATTGCCGCGGAGTACACCGGGGTTGTGGTGACGGTGGGCGAGAAGGTGAGCCTGGACCTGACGGTCACCAACGGGGGCAGACAAAATGAGGACATCGAGGTCACGATTCCATCCGTGCCCAAGGGCTGGAAGGCCCGCATCAGCACTTACAGCTTCGGGATCACCGGAGTTCATGTGAGCAGCGACAAATCCAAAAGTTTGACCCTCAAGCTCGACCCGGAGGCAGGAACGGGGGCGGGAAAGTATGTTTTCCCCGTGAAGGCCGTTACCCAGGACGGCAAGCTGAGCGCAACTTCCCAGGTTACGGTGCACGTCAAGGAAGGCGAGAAAGACAAGGACAGCACGGGAATCAACATCACGACCTCTTATCCGGTCCTGAAGGGGCCGACGGACGGAAAGTTCGAGTTCTCCCTGGAGGTGGAAAACAAGACCGATAAGGAGGGCATTTTCAACCTGGCCGCCCAGGGTCCGGAGAACTGGGAGATCAATTTCAAGCCCGCCTATGAAGACAAGTTCTTCTCGAGTCTCCGCATCAAGGCGGGCGCGAGCCAGACGGTGGCCGTGCAGGTGAAGCCCTATCTTTTGTCCGAACCCGGCAAATTCCCCATCAAGGTGAAGGTGAACTCCGACACCGCCAAAGCCGAGGCCGAGCTCGTGGTCATGCTCACGGGCACTTACAAGATCGACGCAGGGACCCCCAGCGGTCTCCTGTCCCTCAGCGCAGTGAGGGGGACGGAGGCCAATATGTCCTTTTATGTGAAGAACACCGGCTCCGCTCCGCAGAACAACGTCAAGTTCGTCTCCTTCAAGCCGGAAAACTGGAAGGTGACCTTCAAACCGGAAAAGATCGACACCATGCCCCCCGGTGAACTCAAGCAGATCGAGATGGTCATCACCCCGGGGAATCAGGCCCTGGTGGGAGACTACTCCGTGGCCGCTTCGGTGGAGGGGGAGAAGTCAAACAAGACCCTGGAATTCAGGGTCACCGTCAAGGCATCTACCGCATGGGGCTGGGTCGGAATCGGGATCATCGTGATCGTGCTGGCCGGCCTCGTGGTGCTTTTCATGACCTTTGGAAGGCGTTGACATGGAAAACCATCCGATCATCCAGACGAAGGATCTGACCAAAATCTATGACCACCAGACCGCCGTGGACCATCTCAACTTCGAGGTGCGGGAAGGAGAGGTGTTCGGGTTCCTGGGACCCAACGGGGCCGGAAAGTCCACCACCCTGCTGATGCTTCTGGGACTCAGTTCGCCCACAGAAGGCGAGGCCCGGGTGTGCGGCATGGATCCGATCCGCAAGGCCAGGGACGTGAAGCGGGTGGTGGGGTATCTCCCCGAGAATGTGGGTTTTTACAGCGACCTGGATCCTGTGCAGCACCTGGAATACATTGCCGACCTGAACGGGATCGAGGACAAGGCAGCCCGCGCCAAGATCCCGGAGGTGCTGGAGGTGGTGGGTCTCGCGGACAGCATGGGAAAAAAGGCGGGGGCCTTTTCCCGGGGGATGAAGCAGCGCCTGGGCATTGCGGAGGTGCTCCTGAAGGACCCCAAACTGCTCTTTTTGGATGAACCGACCCTGGGCCTGGACCCCGACGGCGCCATGCGCCTCATTGACCTGATCCACTCCCTCAACAGGGACCGGAACATCACGGTGCTGCTTTCCTCCCATCATCTCTACCAGGTGCAAAAAATCTCCCATCGCGTAGGAATCATGATCAAGGGGAAGATGGTGGCCCTGGATACCATCGACGCCCTTGCGAAAGAGAAGCTCGGAGTGGGGGACGATCGGTATACCCTGGAAGAGATCTACATGAAGTACTTTCAAGAGGTGTAATCCATGCATGGTTTGATAGCCGTATACAAAAAAGAGCTCTCCGATCACTTCAGCAGCTACCGGTTCGTCATTCTCTTCGCCCTGATCGCCATGGTGAGCTTCATCACAAGCTACATGGCGGCGATCCACTTGAGGGAAAACCTGGAAGGCGTGGCCAAACCCCAGTTCGTGTTTCTGATGCTGTTCAACACGCCCGGCGCCATGTTCTCCATGGTTCAGTTCGTGGCCTTTTTCGGACCTCTGATCGGGTTGATCATGGGTTTTGACACGATCAACCGCGAGAGGGCCCACGGAACGCTCGTGAAGCTGCTCTCTCAGCCCATCTACCGGGATGCGGTCATCAATGGGAAGTTCCTGGCAGGGGCGACCAACATCACGATCATGCTGGTCTCCATCGTGCTCGTCATCTCGGGGCTGGGTCTCAATCTGCTCGGCGTGGTCCCCGGCGGGGAAGAGATCATGCGGCTCGTGATCTACGTGGTGATCAGCATCTTCTACATCTCTTTCTGGTTGGGTATATCGATCCTTTTCTCCATCGTCTTCAGGGGCATCGCCACTTCGGCCCTTGCCTCCGTGGCCCTCTGGATCTTTCTGTCTTTCTTTGTTTCGCTGGGCGCCAGTGTGCTGGCCAACACCCTGGCACCCGTGGAGAAGAAGGAGGCGGCCAGCGCGGAAATGGTGGTACGGAACGCCAATATCCAGGAAGGGGTGTCGCTCTTTTCGCCCATGGCCCTTTACTCGAGCGCCTCGGGCACGATCATCGACCCCATGAGAAAGACCACCCGGAGCCTCGTCCTGATGGGACCCCTGGAGGAGATCTCCTCCTCGCGCTTTCAGAACCCCCTATCGCTCGGGCAGAGCGTGCTCGTGGTCTACCCGCACATGGTGGCCCTGATCGCCATCAGCCTCATCTGCTTCGCCATCTCCTACACGGTGTTCATGGTGCAGGAAATCCGGACCTGAGGGCTGACCCGATCAGCAGAAACTTGGTAAATCTCGCGTCGAGGTCCGACACGGCCACCCAGGCATACTCCTCCCTGAATTCCTTCCACAGGTCGGAGAGAGTCTGCCGCAGGATCGCCCTCGTGTCGTGATCGAGTTCCGTCGCAACGCCCATGAGGTCACCCAGAAAGCCCTCTTCGGCCCCCGGCATGTGAAATGGGG
>JAFGPH010000194.1 GCA_016926135.1 Deltaproteobacteria bacterium | reverse complement strand
TCCTTGTTCACCATGGCCAGCCAGGTTTCGCTGTTCATGGTCAGGGTCACCGTGGGGCTCGGGGCCTTTCCTTCCTGGACCTGGCAGGTACCCTCTTTGATCGTCACGTTCCAGTTCCCGCCGCCCTCGCCGGTGATGTCGTACTGGAAAACGGCATCCAATCCCTTAGCTGCGTTGGCATTGAAGCTGCCGGGTACCTTGTCGAACACTTCTTTCACACTCGATATGGCCATGGCTGTCACTCCTTTCCACTGGTGATGTGTCTCTCGGGGCCTTGTGATTGTTGACCCGGTGTCCGGGAAAACCCGCTTTCTGAACATCAAAAAGTGTATCCGAAAAACAAATTTCCATCAACGGGAAAAGACCCGCCCCATATGGCGTCGAGTCTGGGCTCCTCCGCAGGTAGTAACCGGTTCGGGACTTAGCCGTTCACAGAGGGGTCGCCCGGGTAAACCCCTCCGCACACCGGCTTCAAGGCCGTTCTCTGTAACGGATGAGAGATATGCGGTTTCCTTCTGCCTCGTCCTGCGAATACACGACCTCATCCACGCATTCCTCGATCAGGAAGACGCCGTAGCCCGATTCCTCCGAACCGTCAAATCGAGGAGGGCGCACGGAGGTGCGGTCAAAGGCTTTGCCCCAGTGTCTGAGTGTGAACGAAATCCGATCGGGAAAGACCTCTGCTTCCATCCGTATGCGCCGGCCGGGACGGTCGTCATATGCGTGCTTGATGATGTTGACCACCGCTTCATTGACCGCCAGTTGGAACATCCACGCCTTCTCCTCATCCAAAGGGGGGGTGATTTCTCGCTGCACCAGGTTTCGGGCAAAGGACCTGGCCTCCTCCAGTCTGTCCAGGTCGCTCGTGATCTCCAGCTCACGACGCAATACCGTCTTGTCGGAATTGTCTTCCGGGATCTTCACGGCAATGCAGGTCAGGTCGTCAGCAAAGGTATGCGACTGCGAAAAGGAGATCACCGCCTCAAGGACCTTTTGGATCAGATCATCAGGCCCAAGGTGGGCATTTTGGGAAAGGAAAACCACAAGCCTCTCCTCACCGAAGAACTCCCCGGACCGATTCTGGGCCTCGGTCACGGCATCGGAGTAAAAGAAGAATATATCGTCCGGCTCAAAGGGAACCCGCTCCTGGGTGTAGATCTCATCCTCAGAAAATCCCAAGGGCATGTTCCGGCCTTCCAGGGTGGTGCATTTTCCGGTTGCCCGGTGGGAGTGAATGGTCCTGGGATGCCCGCAGTTCACGAAGTCAAGGGCTCGTCTTTCCAGGTCAAAACGGGCGTAGCAGAGGGTCACGAAGGAGTCCAGGGCAATGAGTTCCTTCACGATCATTTCGTGTGCCCGCTGAAGGATTTCCCTGGGTTCCGGAAGGGCATGGGAGACGGAAATCAGGTTGGTCAGGGCGCGAAAGAAGTGGCTTTTGGTCCCAGCCCCCAGCAGGGCTGCAGGGATCCCCTTGCCCATCACGTCGCCGACGATGAGGTCCAGGCATGTTTTCGAGTGGACGAAAAACTCGTAGAAATCTCCGTCAATCCCCTTGGAGGGTACACTCAGTGCGGCAACCTGAATCCCCTGAACCTCGTGCGGGGTGGAGCCCAGCAGAAGGGATTTCTGTATTCTGGCGGCCACTTCCACCTCTTGTTCTCGCGAGGCCGCCAGGGCCTCCTCGGCGCGTCTGCGTTCCGCGATCTCCAGTTGTAATCGCTCGTTGGCGTCCGAAAGCTCCAGGGTGCGCTGTCTCACGCGCTCTTCCAGTTCGTCATGGGCCTTTTGGAGCGCTGCCTCGGCTTTCCTGGTCTTGGAATAGAGGACGGCGTTTTCAATGGCCAGTGCCGCCGGTGTGCCCAGGGCCGTGAACAGAAGGAGGTCGTCTTTCTGGAATCTCTGTGCCATGTCGACGGAGTGTACATAGATGACCCCGCGGATCCGTGACTTGATCATCAATGGGACGCACATGACGGAGCGAAGGTGCATGAGCCCTATGCTGGCCGAAAGGTCGTCCCGGTCTCCCATGTCCGTGTCCGCCATCATGATCGCCTGTCCTTCCCGGAGGACGCGATTGATGACGCTCCTGCTGTAGGTCACCCCGCCGGGACTCTTCTTCCCCTTGGACCTCGCCAGGATTTCTCTGGGTTCGCTCGCTCCCTCGTCCATCCAGAGGATGATGCCGGAATCGATTTTCTCGAGCCAGCGAAACAGGGAATTCAGGACCTTTTCGCAGATCTCCCGGGCATCCAGGGACTGCATCAGCAGGGTGGACACTTCCTGGATCACTTCGAGTCTCTTTCGGTCTGCAAAGAATCTTTCCCTGTACGATGCGCTTCCTCCGGCCTCGGGAAGGCAATCCATGAGGTCGATGGAGTACTGGGTCGTGGTATCGTCTATGGAGGGTTTTCTGACCAGGCTCAGGATCGTGTTGCCGATAGCGACCGGAAGCCCTTCCCTCATTTTTGCTTCCGTGCCGGAAGTCATGAGCCGGCCGTTGACCCACGTGCCGTTGCTACTTCCGAGGTCCTCGATGAAGAACCCGCCATCCTTCCGGAGGATTCTGGCATGCCTCCGCGACACCGAGGGATCTTCGATCCGGATGTCATTGTCCGGGGAGCGGCCGAGGGTGGTGGTTTCGCCGCCGATCTCGAAAACGGCCTCTTCTTTCAGGCCGCTCGACACATAGAGTTTGGTCATGGGGCATCCCTCGCTTCGCAGTATCTATCGGTTCCCATCATCTTCCCCGATCTTCACCGCAATGCACGTCAGGTCGTCGGCAAAGGCCTCTGATTGAGAAAAAGAGACCACCGCCGAGAGCACCTTGTTGATCAGGTCCCGCGGACTGAGGTGACCGTGTTCGCCGACGCACCGGACGAGCCGTTCCTCTTCGAATAACTCGCCCCTGTCATTCCGGGCCTCCGTAACGGCATCGGAATAGAAGAAGAAGAAATCTCCGGGTTTAAAGGGGATTCGCTCCTGAAGGTAGACTTCCTTTTCGGAAAAACCCAAAGGCATGTTTTGGCCTTGCAGGGTGGTGCATGTGCCAGTGGCCCGGTGAAAATGAACGGTCCTGGTGTGCCCGCAGTCGACGAAGTCGAGATGTCGTCTTGCCACATCAAAGCGCGCGTAGAGCAGGGTGATGAAAGCCTCCAGACGGATGAGTTCGTCCACCAGGAATTCATGGGCCTGCTGGATGATCTCCCTCGGTTCCGGGAAGTGATCCAGAGAAGGGATGAGGCGGGTCATGGCCCTGAAGAGGTGGCTTTTGGCCCCGGCCCCCAGGAGGGCCGCCCGGACCCCTTTACCCATGACATCACCAATGAGGATGTCCACACAGTCCCGGGAGTGGGTGAAGAAGTCGTAGAAGTCCCCGTCCACCCCCTGTGAGGGAATGGCAAGGGAGGCGAACTGTATGCCGGGCATGTCCTCGGGGGGCGTTCCGAGGAGGAGGGTTCGCTGAATCCTGGCGGCGATTTCGACCTCCCGTCTCCTCGCACGCCTCAGTTCTTCTGCGGCATGGATGCGCTCGATGACCTTTCCTGCCCGCTCGCAAATCACGTTCAGAAGCGTTCTTTCTTCCCTCAGAAAGGGACCCTCATCGGCAGGAGGCTTTTCCTCCATGTAGCACACCTCCAAGAGCCCCTTAGGCGTGCCGTTTACCATGATTTCACGCGCAAGCCTCCACTGCGTCACTATGAAACCGTCTGTGGCGTATTCCCGGTCGTCCACGAGGATCCGAATGGCGGTGATTTCGCGGTACTGAAAGGCAGGAGGCATGAGGTCCACGATCCCCGGGAGGATTTCGACCAATGATTTCTGCCCCTCTTCGAGGAACTGCGATATGGCATAGAGACAGCGCAGGTGTTTGACTCGCATGTCCAGGGCACGGGTACGCTTTGCCAACTCCATCTCCATGCGCTTGCGCTCCGTGATATCCCGGAAGATGCCGCGGGTGGAAACGGGTTCTCCCTCCTCGAACCTGCAGTTGATGCTTCCCTCAACGAAAATTCTTTCTCCCTTCTTCGAGACGAAGACAACGTCTACCTTCTCTACCTTTTCCCCGGCCATGACGCGCCTGAACAGGTCTTCACAATGGGGCAGGGAATCCGGGTGGATCACGTCGTAGAGGCCAAGGTCTCTTGCCTCTTCGGGGCTGTAGCCCAGGGTGTCACTCCAAACCCGGTTGACATAGAGGAATCGGCCTTCCGGTGTCACGGCCTGAATCAGGTCGCTGGCATTCTCAAGGAGGTCCCTGTACCCGAGCGCGGACTCCTGCAGTGCCTCATAAGCTTTTCCCAGTGCGGCAAGTTCTTTCTGTAATTTCCGGACGGTGTTCTCCGGGTCTTCACCGGTACTGTTTTTCTGCATCGTCCATACCCCCATAACGAGAAGGCGCAAAGGCGGAACCCGTTCAAGAATAACACGGCCACGTTTTCAACTCAATCCGCTCCTGCTGCCGGCTGCGAGTTTACTTTGAGGCGCAGTTGTCGTAAGATGTCGGTAAGGAGGGGGCCCTATGGAGATCAGCTGCAGTGCGGTGGGTGACGTCCTCGTGGTCGTTCCGGAGGAAAAGCGGATCGATGCTTACTCGGCGCCGGATTTCAAGGGGAGGATGGTCGACTGGATCAACAGCGGACATACCCGCCTGATCCTGGACCTCTCCTGTGTGGAGTTCATCGACAGCAGCGGCCTGGGGGCAATGGTATCTACCCTGAAAACGATCGGGAACCGGGGGGATCTTGTCATCTGCGGCGTTCAGAAGGCAGTGATGAATCTCTTTCAACTGACCAGGATGAATCGGGTGTTCCGGATATTTCCCTCCCGGGAAGAGGCATTGACGTCCCTGTCGGGCTGAGCTGTTTCCGTGGACACGACCAGTGGCACCTCCATCTCGTTTAACCGTGAAAGTGGACCCCCCTCACCCAACCCTCTCCCCCAGTGGCGGGAGAGAGGGCTGGGGTGAGATGACAGGCCCTTGATACTGAACCATGAGGCAGGGTCGCGTGATGATCGGCTCAACAATCAAAAGTCGGCAGTATGCCCTTTTCACGGGGATCCTCTTCGTCACCGCCTTCCTGAGTACCGCGGGCTATCACACTGTCCATCGCGATCGGGTTCTCTTTCGAAAGGCAGAGATGCTTTTTCGTTCCAAGGATTACGCACTGGCGGAGAGGGCCTATCTGCAGGCGCTGGAAATCCGTCCTGGATTGCTCCGTGCAAGGCTCAGCCTGGCGGAACTCTACACATGGACGAAGCGATATGAGGAAGCGGTGTCCCTGTACCGTGCCATCCTCGAAGATCAGCCTGCTTTTCGATCTGCCAGGGTGCGCCTGGCCAGGGTCCTTGCCTGGAAAGGGGACCTGGATGAGGCGATCAAGGAATACCGAATCGTACTGGGGGAATGATCATGAAGGCACTCCGGGCAAAGCGCAGCGTTCCCTTTCTGTTTTTTGTGACCACCCTTTTCTTCTTCTCAGGCTCGGCGCCAGCCGGGGACAGGGCCGGGCAAAAGAATGTCGGGGCAAGTCCGATCCGTCCCGGGCAGACCGGAACAGGTGTCGCCCAGGAAGCCTCTGTCGAGGAGATACCCGACTGGAAGGCCCGGTGGGAACTGGCTCGACTGCTCAGCTACGTGAAACGCTACGAGGAGTCCCTTGCTGAGTACGGGAAGCTCATCAGGGAAAGACCGGATCTCCTGGAGGCGAAGGTGGAGATGGCCGGCGTCTACACCTGGAAGGGAGAGCCAGACAAGGCCTTTGAAATCCTGAACCCCATTCCCCTGGAACGGATTCCCGAGGACAAGAGGATTGTCCTTGCGGACCTTTACACGGCCCGCAAGGAATACGGCAAGGCGGAGCCGATCTACAGGCGGCACCTGGAGAGAAACCCTGAGGACCTGAAGGCGAGGCTCAGGCTTGCGGAAATCCTGAGCTGGACCAGGCGCTATCAGGACTCGCTTTCCCAGTACGAGATGATCCTGAAGGCCAGACCCGACGACATTCAGGTCAGGCGCAAGTATGCCTTTGTGCTCTCGTGGTCGGGAAGACACGCCGATGCCATCGCCGAACTGCGCAGGACCCTCCCTTGAGCATGAAGGTGTTGCGACACATGTGGGGCCACCGAATCCTGCTTGTCCTGCTCCTCTGGATCATGGGAGGCCCTCTGATCCCCTGGAATCCCGCTGCAGGGGCCGAGGCGGAGCCCAGCCTGGTGCCGCGGGAGGCCTGGATAACGGATTTTGAAGCCCGCCTTGCCCTGGCAAGGCTGCTTTCCTATCGGGACGATCAACTGCTTGAATCGGCCCTTCAATACAGGGTCCTTCTCGCAGAGCAGCCTCGCGACCCGCGGGTCCTGCTGGAGTATGCCGAAGTCCTCGTGAGGATGAGAGACGATGAAGGCGCCGTGCGGTCTCTCCAATATGTCTTGGAGCAGGATCCGGAGCATCCCGGGGCGCTCGTGGCCCTTGCCGGGATACATGTGCGGCAACAAGACTATGAGAAGGCCGCGGCCGTAATGCGACAACTGCTCCGCGTGGAGCTGCAAGACCCTGAACTGCTGATGGAGCTGGCTGATCTGGAGGCATCCCTCGGGCACGCCGGGAACTGCCGTGATCTTTACCGGAGGGCACTGTCTTTGGCCGATGACCGGGAAAAGATTTCCCTCCGCCTCGCGGATCGGATGAACATGTGGGGCGACTTCAACAGGGTGGAGGCCGTCTACAGGGATTATCTCCGGAGGCATCCCGAGGCCTTTTCCGTGCGCCTGAAACTGGCAGAGGTTCTTGCCAGCTCTCAGCGCTACGAGGAGGCTGAGGGTCTTTATCGCAGGCTGCTCCTGGAAGGGCCTCGCGATCGGGAGGCCCTCCTGGGGTTTGCCAGGCTCAGACTCATGGAAAAGGACTTCACGGCTTCCCTGGATGTGGTGGATCGACTCCTGGGGGTTTATCCCGGGGACCCTGCAGGTTTGCGCCTCAAAGGGGAGATTTTCCTGCAAGGCGGGCTCTATGAAGACGCCGCGCGCCACTACAGGCATATCCTGAAGGAGGATTCCCTGAAGGGAGAGGCCTTGGCGGGACTCGGCAAGGTCTACCTCAAACAGAACAAGACGAGACTTTCCAGAGAGGCGTTTGAGGAGGCCCACCGGATCTCCCCCCGGGAGGTGGAAATCCTTTTTCACCTGGCCGGAGAGGAACAGGCGACCTCACCGAAGTTCCTGGATTCGATCTCGGGAGAAGCCCCCATGAGGCTTGTCGAGTGGGGCCGGATCTATGCCTCCCGCGGCCACAACAAGGCGGCCGTTGAATGCTTCGAGAGAGGCCTTGCCAGGGATTCCGGGTGCTTCCCGGCCCGGATGGCCCTGGCGGAGATTTTGGGGGTGGACCATCAGTACGCTCGCTCCATCGAGTGCTTCAGGGTGCTGGAGAAGGAATTCCCGGGCAACTCGAAAATCCTCATCTCCCTGGCCCGTGTGCTGGGCTGGTCCCGGCAGTATCAGGAGGCACTGGAGGTCTACGAGGAGGTCCACCTTCTGAATCCTGCCAATCCCCTGCCTCAAATAGAGGCGGCCAGGACGGCGGCGTGGGGCAAGATGATGGACAAGGCCATGGGGATTTACAGGACCCTCTGGGATCTTCCGGTGGACGGCAGTCTCCTGAGGGCACTGGATTCCATGGCCCTCACGCCGGGAAATGCAAGGGCAGAGGAGATCCTCGCGGAGGTCAGGGGATCCTGCCGCAGCGAAGCACCTTTCGACGGGTATGAAGTCCTCTCCAAGGAATCTCCGGTCCTCAAGCCCCTTCTCTCACCCGGCGAGGGCGGGGGACTGGATGAGGTTCTCCTGGACCTTCTTCCCCCGTACCGAATACAGAAATCCGCTTATCTGGAGGCGGATGCCAAGTTGAAGGCATGGAACAGGGAGTTTGCCTCCTCCATGAAACCCTATGAAGAGCTCATCGCATTCCGGCCAGGCAACGAAGAGGCCCTCTTCGACTATGCACAGGTGCAGTGCGCCCTAGGCCTGTGCGACGGAGAGGCAAAGACCTACGAGCGGCTTCTTGCAATCGACCCCCTTCACAATCTGGCCGGTGCGGCCCTTCAGAGGCAGAGGCTCAGAACCCACTCCTCCCTCAGGCTGGGCCATTCCCTCTGGGAAGAGGAGGGCAGGGGAGACCTGGCTCGGATCGTGCGCCACAGAACGGATACGATGATCGATGTCCCCATCCGCTGTCGGTATCATATCACGTTCATCGGCCATCGGTGGGTGGAAGACCCGAAAGAGCGGGGGGATGACCGGGAGGCCTATGGTGGAAGCATCCAGGCGGAGGGTGTCGTGAGTCCTGCCGTCCGGGCCGGCCTGGGATACACGCGGAAGAATTACAGGGATCGTACTCTCCAGGACAAGAACCTGGGCTACGCTCGCCTCTGGATCAATTTGAAGGACCACGCGCGGCTCGGCCTGGGTTATGAGCGGAGCGACGAGATCTACAATGAGTTCGGTATCCGGCAGGGGATTCAGGCCGACCAGTGGTGGGCCGGCCTTTCTTCCTATTTGACACGGCAACTGGAGGTGGAAGCCGAAGGCAGGGCCATCCGATACACGGATGACAATGACGGCAGTCGATTCACCCTCAAGGCAGGGTACGCATTCACGGACCACCCCAGGATTTTCAAGATCACAGGCATGGGGGAATACCGCGACACGAAGCACGGAAACCTTTACCATTACAGGGGCGCCGATCTGGTCGACATCACCCACCCCTACTGGACACCGGAAGACTACTACGGCGCAACCATCACCCTGGCGTGGGTTCACGATCTCTCCGGCCTTTTCGTATGCGGGGGTGAACTGCATTTCTATGATGTTCGTCTTTCCTTCGGCACGGATTCGGAGGACAATCCCGCCGTGCGGCTTGAAGGGGAATGGCACTGTGAGTTCCGGGATCGCTGGACGGTGAACCTCAAGGGCCTGCTTCATCGTTCCGAGGAGTGGGACGCCAACGGACTCTGGGTGACGCTGCAGTACAGGTTTTGAGATTCATCAATAGTCCATTGCCGGCGTGAGGGCAGCCCGTGGAGGTGAAAACGGCTCCGTGAATGAGGGAAGAATTCAAAAGGCGGCAAGAGGTCTGGCGGCGCCGCTGGCGATCCTGACCATCGTGGTGGTCTTCTCCTATCTGATGGTGCGGACCACCCTCTTCTTTTTTGCGGATTACCTCTGGTATGAAAAGGTGGTCGCCTTCCTTCTCCTCTGCGCAGAGGCATTCATCCTTGTCCACAGCATCGGATACTTTCTCAACGTGTATCGGGTGAGCAAGGTCCCGAGGCAAGGTTCGCCCCTCCCGGAGGCTTCGACCGTGGAATTGGAGTCCTATCCGCCGGTGGCCATCATCGTCTCTTCCTTCAAGGAGCCCCTGCACGTCGTGGAAGACACCCTGACCTGCTTCTACAATCTGACCTACCCGAACAAACACCTCTACTTCCTGGATGATACCCGGTATGATCTCCCCAGGGACGAACCTGAAGGGATGCAGGCCTATCGACGGGCCATAGACGCACTTTGCAGCCGCATCGGCGTGAATCTCTTCAGAAGGACGTGGCGGGGTGCGAAAGCGGGCATGATCAATGATTTCCTGGACTTCCTGGAAGGCAGGTCGAAGGAGGGGTTCACCCTGCTCCCCTTTGAAGGGAAGGAGACGAAGGAAAAGGAGAAGTACATCATCGTCTTTGATGCGGACATGAACGCCTTTCCCGATTTTGTCGAACCCCTGGTGGCCATGATGGAGCGGAACCCCAGGCTCGCCTTTGTCCAGACCCCTCAGTACTACTCCAACTTCGAGGCCAACCGGGTCGCAAGGGCGGCAGGACTCCAGCAGGCCATCTTCTATGAGTACATCTGTGAGGGGAAGAGCATGGAAGACGCCATGTTCTGCTGCGGGACCAATGTCATTTTCAGAAGGGAAGCCCTGATGGACGTGGGCGGTTTCGATGAGTCGTCTGTGACCGAGGACTTCGCCACCTCCCTCAAATTTCACATGAGGGGATGGGAATCGGCCTACCTCAACAGGGTCTGCGCCTTCGGCATGGGTCCCGAGGATCTGGGTGGGTATTTCAAACAGCAGTTCAGATGGGCATTGGGCACGGTAGGGCTTTTCCGGAAGATCCTGTCCCAGTTCTTCAGGAGCCCCGGAAGTCTTTCCGTGGCCAAGTGGTGGGAGTACTTCCTCTCGGGAACCCACTACTTCGTGGGCTGGGTGTTCCTGGTCATGGGTATGTGCCCCATCCTCTACCTCGTCCTCGGGGTCCCGACCTATTTTGCCAAACCGGAGATCTACTTTCTCTTCTTCCTGCCCTACATCGTTCTCTCCCTGTCGGCGTTTGCCGGGACCCTCCATCACAGGGGCTACCGACTGAAGGACATCTTTCAGGGACTGCTCCTGAACGCGGTCTCCTTTCCGGTGTACATGAAGGCGTCCGGGCTGGCCATGTTGGGTGTGAGGGGCACCTTCGGCATCACGCCCAAGGGCCAGAGCAACGCCTTGCCGCTCACGGGTCTCTGGCCCCAGTTGATCATGGCCGCACTGAGCTTCGGCGCCCTGGTGTGGGGTCTGAACCGGCTCTACTATGAAAGGGAGCTGGCTGCTGCCGTCCTCGTGAACGCCTTCTGGTGTCTCTATCATTTCATCCTTCTGTGCACCGTCCTCTACTTCAACCACCCTGAAGAGAGGACCTGAACCATGGTTGCCCGTATCATCCTCTGTGTGGCGCTCCTTTTCCCTGTCATCAGCCCCGTCCTTTGTCACGCGAGCCCGGCAGGGGATCCCCTTCTGTGGGGGTTTGCCCTGGACGGTTATCCTATCAGGGCCGAGACGATCGAGAGGGTGGAGAGGGAGACGGGTCTTTATGCCCAGATAGTCGTCTTCTTTCTCCAGTGGCCGGCCCCCGGGGCCGCAGGCGCTTTACCGAGGGAAAGCCTGGATGCCGTCCGGTCGAGGGGTGCCATTCCCGTCGTCACATGGGAGCCCATGTACTACAAGGAGGGCAGGGAGATCGTCATTCCTCAGGCGGAGATCCTGGGTGGAAGATACAACTCCTACCTGGATTCCTTTGCAAGGGAGGCCAAGGCATGGGGGAAACCTTTCATGATCCGTTTCGCCCACGAGATGAACATATCGAGGTATCACTGGGGAACGGAGGAGCAGGAATACGGCCCCGGGAGCCCCAGGGTGTACCGGGACATGTTCCGTCACGTCGTCTCCCGTTTTCGGAAGATGGGCGCAAACAACGTGCTCTGGGTTTTCTGCCCCAATGCGGAATCCGTGCCCAACGCATCCTACGATCCCACGGCCTCCTGGAACCAGGCCCGCCGATACTACCCCGGTGACGAGTACGTGGATGTTCTCGGCATGGACGGGTACAACTGGGGAACCACCCGGACGAAGGAAAGACATGGGTGGGAGAGCCGGTGGAAGTCGTTCAGGGAGGTCTTTCAGCCGATCTACGAGGAACTGAAGACCCTGTCGACCCGGAAGCCTCTCTTCATCTTCGAGACCGCATCGGCGGACCAGGGCGGAGAAAAAAACGACTGGATCAGGGAAGCCTTGATCACGATCGGACAGTGGGATGTGCAGGGGTGTGCCTGGTTCCAGGTTGAAAAGGAAGTGGACTGGCGCATCCAGAGCGGTGTGGACCTCGCCCGTGTCGCCGAAATCCGCTCCAGAACGTCATGGTCCCTGAACTGGATCCAAAGGTTGGTTGACAAGAAAGAAAAGTAGGCGTGCCCGCGCGTGCCGGTCGGAAAGCTCGCCGCCCTCTTGATTTGCTCCCGCTTGGATTTGGTTCCCTTCGAACAAACGCTCATTCCATGTCGAAAATCCTTCAACTCATTGCAGATCATAGAGAGGAGGAGATCAATGGTATCGATCAATACGGTTCGGGTCTTTCTGCTGAGCTGCTGTGTTTCCATGTTTTTCTTTCCGACTGCACAAACGCGCTCCCAGGAGAACCAAGACGTATCCGCAGGGGATCTCCAGGAAGTGGTCTCCACCCTGGAAGATCCTCAAAAACGGGAGGCCTTGCTGAAGGATCTCAAAGGTTTCATCCGGGCCCGGGCGACAACCCGGGCGGAGACGGCCGCAAAGCAAGCAAAGGCACCTGAAGAAGAGGAGCCGGAGGCGCTCTTCATCGAGGTTTTGTTTGCAGGGTTTGATGACCTCACAGGCAGCCTTATCGGAGGGGGAAGGTACACTCTCCTGTGGCTGTCGGGGTTTCCCGAAGTCCTGGCAAAGGGAGTGTCCCTGTTGAAGGAAGCGGAGATCCGGAACAAGGCATTGAGACTCCTCTCCAATGTGGCCCTGGCGATGCTTGCGGCATGGGTCATCCGGATCTTCATCCGGAAGAGGGTCCCGGTGGCAGGGCAGGGCGCCCTTGCCCGGGCGGTCGCCCAAGTCGGCAGGGTCATTCTCGCCGTCATTCCCTACGGGGGGATTCTCTTCTCCCTGTTCATCCTGTTCAAGACATTTCCGTCCTTCGGGTGGGCCCAGTCCCTGTTTCTCCATCTCTTCACGGTTCTCTTTTTCTACCGGCTGGCCGTCGAGGTCTTCTCCCTTCTCCTCTCGCCGGACGACGCAGGCATTCGAATCATCCCGTTGGGGGATGAAAACGCCAATTACCTCTGGGTCTGGGTCCTGCGTTTTGCACGTTACACCGCCTTCGCGATCATCATCATCCAGTTTCTCTTGGCAACCAGGGCGGCCCCTTCGGTCTTCTCATTTCTGCGCGGTGTCCTGTACCTGGTCTTCCCCTGCATGATCACGGTGTTCATCCTTCAGGTCGCCAGGGAGCTACGACTGAGGCTTGACGGATCAGAGGATGACAAATCCGATGAAAACCCTTCGCCGCCAAGGCGCCAAAGGTTGCTCAGGTCCTCTGTCGGGTACGGTGCAGTTCTGATCATCGCCTATGGATGGGCCGTCTTCCTGTTCCTTGTTTTCCACTACAGGAAGGGATTCCATTTCCTTTTCGAAGCCACCCTGTGGACATGTGTCAGCGCATTGGCACTTCTGGTTGCCATGAAGATGCTTGAAGGGGTTTTTCAGAAGTTCTTCACCATCAACGAAAAGGTGAGGTCCCGTCTGCCCGGGCTGGAAGAGAGGACGAACCGCTACATTCTGGTCCTGAGAAGGTTGTTCCGATGGGCTCTGGCCGTCGTCGCTTTCGGTGTGATCGCCCAGATCTGGGGAATCCCGGTCTCCAGATTCGTCACGTCGGAGATGGGAAGCACGATGGTGTTCAGGGTCATAGCCATTCTGATTACGGCGGGGATGGTGATGGCTGTTATGGAGGTTACCGACTTCCTGAGTCACTACTACCTGAAGGAGAAGACGAAAGGAAAGGAGGCGGAAGCGGCACAGAAGATGAAGACCCTGGTCCCTGTGATCAAGTCGGCCATCAAGATCACCGCAGCGTTTGTGGGGGGAATCGTTGTATTGGATCGCCTGGGCGTGAATACGGGGCCTATCCTGGCGGGCGCGGGCATCCTGGGCCTGGCCGTGGGCTTCGGTTCCCAGGCCCTTGTGAAAGACCTGATCAATGGCCTGTTCATCCTGTTCGAAGAGACGATCCGGGTCGGGGACTGGGCCATTGTAGGCGGCAAGTCGGGTATGGTGGAATCGATCGGGCTGAGAAAGGTCAGACTGAGGGGGCTGGAGGGAAGTGTGCATGTGATCCCGAACAGCGCCATCGATACCCTCACGAACATGACCAAGGAGTTCTCGAGGTACGTGTTGGATGTGGGGGTGGCCTACAGGGAGAACGTGGATGAGGTCATTAAAATCCTGAAGGAGATCGGGGATGAACTATACAGGGATCCCGAGTGGGGAAAGGACATGATCGAACCCCTGGAAGTGTTCGGGCTGGACCGGTTCGACGATTCCGCGGTGGTCATCCGGGCGAGACTGATTACCAAGCCTCTCAGGCAGTGGGCCCTGGGAAGAGAATTCAATCGAAGGATGAAGAAGGTCTTTGACGAGCGGGGGATCGAGATTCCTTTTCCCCACCGGACCGTCTACATGGGCGAGCCCAAGGCAGGGGCGTCAGCCCCCCTGAACGTCACAATGAGCGAACCCAGACCCTGACTGTGGTTTGGCTGAATCGCGGAAAACGCGCGCCCGGAGACTCGGTTACCTATCGAGTTCCGACCTGAGGGAACGGGCCATGAGCCTTTCGTAAAGGGATGGACAGACCCTGGTCATGATCCTTGTGAGCCGGCCCACGGTAGAGAGGATTACCAGTCTTTTCTCCCTGGACGCCGCTCGTAAGATCGCCTCCGCCACCTGCTCCGGTCTCGCCATTTTGCCGACCCTGGACTGGGGATGAGTCGTGGGGCTGCCGTCCTCGCCGAGGGCGCTCTTTTCAATGCCGGTAGCGGTATACCCCGGGCATACAATGGTCACTGCGATGCCCGTTCCCTGCAGTTCCGCCCGGAGGGAGTCGAAGAACCCGTGGAGGGCATGCTTGCTGGCCGCGTAGCCAGTCCGGCCAAGCAGGGGAGCGAAGCCGGCAATGGAACTCACCACGACGATCAACCCCCGGTTCCGTATGAGTTGACCGAGGGCCGCCTTCGCGCAATGGAGGGAACCGAAGTAGTTGATGTCCATGACGCGGCGGTAGACCTTCATGTCCGTGAGTGCGAAGGCGCTGCGGTGGGTGATGCCTGCATTGTTGACGAGCACATCCACGCGGCCGAAGTGTTCGACCACCCGGGACATGGCCTGGTCGCAGGCCGCTTCTTCCGTGACATCCACGGGTAAACCCAGGGCGTCGACCCCGCTGGCGCTGAGTTCCCGAACCAGGGCGCCCAGGAGCTTCTCCTCGATATCCAGGAGGCCCAGCCTGGCTCCGGCCCGGCCGAAGCGGAGGCTCAGTGCCCGGCCCATGCCGCCTGCCGCGCCGGTGATCACGACGACCTTGCCTCTGAAATTTCGTCTGGCGCCCACGCGAAGCCCCGCTTGCATCATTGGTTTGCCTGTGAAAAACCTGGTCCTCAAGGCCAGGTCAGAGAAATTGAGGTGTGAACACACCCGTTGGCGCTACAGAGACTGCACGTAGAGTATCACAAGCGAATTGTATCGCGTATAGAGCCTTTTCTCCAGGTCCTTGATGGCATTCAGGTAAGGCATGATGGCGTCGGTCTGGAAAGTGGTCTTCAGGACCTCCAGATAGAGCTCGGATTCGACCAGGGAACGGACTTCTTCCAGGTCCAGGTGCCTCGATATCTCGTCTCCGAATCCATCCTGTCCGGCCACCCGATCATAAAGGGCCTCAATCTTTTCCTGGTGCTCCCGGACCTTGGTTCTGATGTCGTCAAGGAAAATCTTCTTGAGCATGGGGTACTCGTCCGTGGGATAGGACGTGATCCTGGAGAAGTAGGGTACCAGGTGATTCAGGTAGACGAGGACACCCTTCTTAAGAAGGAAGAGGTCCTTCAGAACCCGGCAGAGGATCTCCGGAGCGCATGAATGCTCGGCACACTCGGTGACGAATTTCTGGTCCTCAAAGGCAAAGAAGAGAAAGGGGGGAATCCCCGGTTTCCCTTCCGTCCGGATTCCGCAGACCTGGGCATCTAGCCCTTCATCCCATTTCGTCCATACGATCGTGCCTTGATCCATGAACTCCCCCTGGTAGCGGAAGGGGAGATGGAAGTTGACCTGTTCTTTTTCAACGAGGTGTTCCCGGTTGACCAGCCACCGGGGAATGGCTATCCTGAGTCCTCCCTGGCCGATGTCCAGGAGGAGATACTGGAAACAGGCATGATCGTCCGCCCTGGTACCCAGAAAAGGAAAAAGGATCGATTCAAAGGCGACTCTGGGATGCCTGCGCTTCTCTGAAAAAGAACCCTCATCCATGGCCTAACCGTTTCCGACTCGTCGCGGTCTCATTTCACCCGTGTTCCCGGCAGCCCGCATCCCCGGGGAAATCGGTCTCAGGCTAGCCGCGGCCAGGGAACATGTCAAGCTCAGGGTTCAGGTCATCCTGGGTGGCTGCAACGTGGGACGGGTTCGCCCAAGGGTGGTCTTCTGCGTTGCCTCGACATTCATGAGAATCGATGATATGTTATAGACAGGATAGAATGAAAGCAAGGCGTGGATAAACGGTCTGGAGCCATTCGGCTGGGATCCTTGTTCTTCAAGGTATTTTACAGGGAGGTGGAACATGAAGGCGATCAAATGGGCGGTGATTGGCATTTTCGGGCTCCTGGTGATCATCATCGCGGCCCTGCTCATTGTACCCATGTTCATTGATGTCCAGAAGTACAAGCCCGAGATCGAAAAGCAGGTCGCGGAGGCCACGGGACGTCCTTTCGCCATCGGGGGAGAACTCAAGCTTTCCCTCTTCCCCTGGGCCGGCCTGGCGTTCTCGGACCTGCATCTGGGAAATCCACCGGGATTCAAGGAGAAAGACATGCTGTTCGTCAAGTCCTTTGACGTGCAGGTGAAACTCATGCCCCTCCTGTCAAAGGACATCCAGGTGAAGCGATTTGTGATCGAGGGTCCCAGGGTCGCCCTGGAGAAGAAAAAGGACGGGAAGGCAAACTGGGAGGGACTGGGCAAGCCGTCTGCCAAAACTCCCACTCCGACCAAACAAGAGGAGAAGGGCAAGCCGCCCGCAAAGGGATCCCTGGGCGAGCTTCCCATCAAGAGTCTCGTGGTCGGTGAAATGGCGATCCGAAACGGGAATGTGCTCTGGATCGACGGTACCACGGGGGACCGCAAGGAGATCAAGGACCTGGGCCTTGAACTGAAGGATGTCTCTCTGGATCGACCCATACGCTTGCTTCTCTCGGCCAGCCTGGACGGGAAACCCCTTCAGGTGGAGGGGAATGTGGGGCCCCTGGGCAAGGAGCTAGGGATGGGAAGCATTCCTCTGGAGGTATCAGTCAAGGCCCTCAAGGAAATCAGCCTCAGCCTCAAGGGCCAGATCGCCAATGTCATCGTGCAACCCAGGTTCGATCTTGCCCTGGATCTTGCGCCCTTCTCGCCTCGGAAAGTCATGAGCGCCCTGGGTCAGGCCTTCCCCCTCACCACCTCCGACCCCAACGCCCTCGACAGGGTATCCCTCAAGTGCAAGGTGAAAGGGGATACCAAAAGCGTTGCCTTATCGGACGGTGTCATGGATCTGGACCAGTCCAAGATCGTTTTTTCCGCGGCAGCCAAGGATTTCACGAAACCCGATCTGGCCTTCAAGATGAACATCGATCAGTTGGATGTGGACAAATACCTTCCCCCGCCGGCAGAGAAGAAGCCCTCGGGTGAGAAGGCTGCACCTCCACCTCCTGAGAAAAAGACCGACTATGCACCCTTGAGAAAGATGGTCCTGGATGGTGAAATCCGGGTGGGTAAAGTGAAGGCCATGGGCGCCCATGCGCAGGATGTGCTCATGAAGGTGCGAGCCAGGGGCGGTGTGATCCACGTGGATCCCTTCGGTCTCAAGGCATACGAGGGGACTCTCACCATCAAGGAGGTCGTAGACGTGCGCACCGACACGCCCAAGACGAGTCTGGATCTGGAAACCGCGGGGATGAAGGTGAGACCGCTCCTGAACGATGTGATGAAAAAGGACATCCTGGACGGTAAGACCCAGGCCAAGATGACCCTGAAAATGGAGGGTGACGAGGCGGAGGCCATCAAGAGGACCCTGAACGGGAGCGGTGATCTGCGCTTCACCGACGGGGCGATCATCGGGATCGATCTGCCAGGCATGGTGCGCAATGTGAAGGCCTCTTTCGGGTTGGGAGAGAAACCCACGGAGAAGCCCAAGACCGACTTCTCGGAGCTGGCTGTACCCTTTACCATCAAGGACGGGCTCTTCCACACCCCGGGGACGAGCATGGCATCCCCCCTTCTGAGGCTTCAGGCCGCCGGCCAGGCAGACCTGGTGAAAGAGACCCTGGACTTCCGGGTGGAACCCAAGGTGGTGGCCACCCTCAAGGGGCAGGCGGATACCAAAGAACGCTCCGGCCTTCTGGTGCCGGTCCTGGTGACGGGAACATTTTCATCGCCGAGCTTTGCCCCCGACCTGAAAGGCATGTTTGAACAAAAGCTCAAGGAGGGGATGACCTCACCTGAGGGCCTCAAGGATATGCTCAAAGGGGGAGGGACCAAGGAGGGGGCCGCCCCAACCACCCAAAAGGACACGGCGAAAGATCTCCTGAAGGGTCTGCCGTTCAAGAGGTAGAGAGGGAGGGAAAGGGATCAAAAAAGCTGAAAGCTCAAGGCTCAAAGCTAAAAGGGGGTTTTCCCCTCTCCGTTTTCAGCTTTCAGCTTCGAGCAGGTGTTCCAGGAGGCGCATGATGTTGAAGACCCGGATCACGGAGATGCTGGGCATCAGGTATCCCATTGTGGGGGGAACCATGATGTGGATCTCCACGCCCGACTTCGTGTCGGCCATTTCCAACGCCGGCGGGCTGGGCATTCTGGCGTCGGCCATTTACCAGAGCCGCGAGGCCTTTGCAGAGGCTGTGGACCGCACGCAACAGCTCACGGATCAGCCCTTTGCAGTGAACCTGAATCTCTTCCCCATGATGCGGCCCATCGACAACAACGACTACCTGGATATCCTGCTCCGGAAGGGCGTGAAGATCGTCGAGACCTCAGGGCACTCCGCGCCGGAGAGTCTCTGCATCCGTTTCAAGCAGGAGGGGTTGCTCTGGATCCACAAGTGCGTGGGACTGCGATATGCCCAGAAGGTCGAGGAGATGGGGGCGGATGTCGTCACGGTGGTCGGGTATGAGAACGGCGGGGCTACGGGAAAGCTGGATATCGGAACCCTAGTCCTGGTCCCCAGGGTTGTGGAAGGTCTCAAGGTGCCCGTGATCGGCGGCGGCGGGGTTTCGGACGGCAGGGGACTGCTGGCCCTCCTTGCCTTGGGGGCCCAGGGGGTCATCCTGGGCACGAGGCTCCTGGTCACGAAGGAGGCGCCTATCCACGATAATCTGAAGCGGGGCCTCGTAGGGGCAAGTGAAGTGGACACCATGCTCGTCATGCGCTCCATCGGCGCCACCCACAGGGTGTGGGCGAACGGGGCGGCGAAACGGTGCGCGGAACTGGAGGCCTCCCAGGCCAACCTCCCCGAGATCCTGACTGTCGTGGCCGGTGAAAAGGCCAAACGCATGTATGAGACTGGGGACCTGGATCTGGGGGTAATCTCCTGCGGGCAGGGGGTGGGGCTGGTTCACGACATCCCTGCGGTGAAGGAGCTTTTCGAACGGATCATTGCCGAGGCGGAGGAGATACTCGGCAACCTGTTGGAGCGAAGGAGATGAGCATGGGCAATCAGACCCCGTTCAAGCTGGAGAGGGAAGGGCACATCGCCTGGCTGATCTTCAACCGGCCGGAGAAGCGAAACACCATGGGCCTGCGGTTCTTCGAATCGTTGCAGGAGCACTTCCGGGCCTTTCACCGGGATCCGGAGGTCCGCGTGGTGGTTCTCCGGGCTGAGGGAAAGAGCTTCACGGCGGGCACGGACCTTTTTGAGATGGGGCCTTTGATTCAGGGAGAGGATGCGGGCTTCCGGGAGGGTCTCCGGGAGAATCTGCTCATGCTTCAGCAGGCCATCGGTGCTGTGGAGAGATGCCGGAAGCCGGTGATCGCCGCAGTTCACGGCCACTGTATCGGAGGAGGGGTGGATCTCCTGAGCGCCTGTGACATCCGCATGGCGACCCGGGATGCGGTTTTTGCCGTTCGAGAGACCAAGGTCGCCGTGATTGCCGACCTGGGGACCCTCCAGCGTCTCCCTTCCCTCATCGGCCATGGTCCGGCCAGGGAACTGGTTTTGACGGGGAGGAACTTTACCGCCGAAGAGGCCCTCAGGATAGGTTTCATTACCCACCTTTCTGAGAACCGGGAGAGCATGTACCAGGAGGCCACGCGACTGGCGGCCGAGATCGCCGCCTCTTCCCCTCTTTCGGTCCAGGGCGCCAAGGAGGTGATTCTTTTCAGCCGGGACCACGGGATCCAGGCCGGTCTTGAGTACGTGGCACAGAAGAACGCGGCCGTCCTTCGGTCCGAGGACCTGATGGAGGCGGTTCGGGCCTTCATGGAGAAAAGAACCCCTGTGTTCAGAGGGAAGTGA
>JAFGPH010000193.1 GCA_016926135.1 Deltaproteobacteria bacterium | reverse complement strand
GACGGCGTCATTCATGTGGTACAGGCAAAGGATATATCCAGCATTGACATGCTGGAAAAGAAAGAAAGCGAGCGATCCGTCCAGTTGGACGGTATCCGGCGGATTCGAAAAAGACGGAACTATCGTGAACGTTCGATCTATGTCATGGACAGCAGGGCCTTTTACCTGACGATCATCGAAAAATGTGAGAATATGGTGCTTGGAGGGGACGGCCAAGAGGCCGGCATCGAAGACATCCTCGGAATCATCTCAGACGAGGAGGCCGAGCTGGAAGACTTCGCCTTGCGTCATCAACGGTTCGGTGTCCTGGGGTTGTGCATCCAGGTGCCGGAAGATCTCTATCAGATCGCCAATCACTATCTCGATGAAACACCGGAACTACAGGCCAGGCTTTCCAACGCCCTCAATAACAACCAGTATATGATCGATTACTTCCTGTCCGAAGCAGACACTCTTATTGCCGAGGAAAGGATCCGGATCAACCTTTGCAGTCACGATGCTTACGGTATCGACACCGTCCGAAACCCCCTCTGGTCTGTTTATTGGCGTGGCGAGCGGCACGAACAGATCGTCAGGCATTTTAAAGAGTTGGGGTTCAAGACCGGGGATTCGGTCGGGATTGACATCGATTCGGAAGACAGACCTACCATCTATCGGCTCTAAGAAGGGAACCGGAAGGACTGCTGTGCCCCTGGAGGAAGGAGGGCGCGGCAAGCCGAAGACACACAGGGCAGGGGTTATCATGGATTCTGTCTGCCGGGGAAATGCCGCCGGACCCTATGAGGACCTCTATATCTACCTGATCAGAGGGCCGGTCACTGAGGAAGACGAGACGGCATTTGGAAAGAACTATCTGGGAAACTGGCTGGAAGATGACAGTTCCTTTCTGTTTTTCAGCGGGCCTTCTCCCGGAGTGGTGCAGAGGCTGCTGAACAAAAGGTCCGATCTGGCGTTCCTTGAGGAGTATCATTTTTCATACGAAGAATGGCAGGGTGGCGGGCTGGATCGCCTGAGGGTGTACCCCTTTGCGATCCTCCAACCCTGGGAGACGGAGGTCGAAGTCCCGGAGGATGAAATAAGACTACTGCTGGATCCCGGCGTCGTGTTTGGAACCGGTCTTCATCCGACCACACAAGACTGCATCCGCGCCCTCGTCTTCTTTCGGAAGCAGGTTGAAATAGGACAGGTTCTCGATCTGGGAACGGGTACGGGAATCCTGGCTATCGCCGCGGCGCTTCTCGGCGCAGAGGGGGTTCTCGCCCTGGATCTTAATCCCCTCTGTGTAAAGACGGCGCAGCACAATGTGGAACTGAATCAACTGAAAGAGGTCATCCACGTCTCTAGGGGAAAGGCCGAAGAGGTTGGCATCGAGGGAAAAAGAATGCAGGTAGAAGAACACATCCCCATACCCAAACCACAGGGACAGGGCTGTTTTGCCTGTGGCACGGACAATCCCATCGGGTTGCATCTGCAATTCTACCTTTCAGGTGGAGATCTTTGTTCAGACATCACCCTGGAGAAAAACCACGAGGGATGGGAGAACATGGCCCATGGTGGGATTCTTTCCACACTGCTTGATGAAGTGATGTCCTGGGCGATCCTCGTCTTCGAAAGATCCTTCTTTGTTACGCGAAGGATGGACCTCAAATACCTCAAACCGGTCTCAATCGGAACCCCCCTGACCGTAAAGGCCCGGCTGGTGGACGGTGCAAAACGTCCAAGAATGAAAGCAAGGGCCCAGATCGTCGATAGGGAAGGGACGGTTCTAGTCAGGGCCAAAGGGGAGTTCGTCATCCTTCCAGAGGAGCGATTGTCCCTGATACCTGAGGGATCGAAGAAGGACATGAATGATCTGTTCGAGAGATTGTCCCACCTGTGAGGACCTGCCGGGTCCGTGTTGATACAAGAGAAGGAGATTTGGAACCTATGGAGACTGGGAAGAAATTGTCTTATCGTCTGATGCTCTGGATTTTCGTGTGGTTAGCCCTCCTTGGCGTGGGCATTGCCTGTCTTGTCCTCTGGGAGACGGGTGCCTTCAGCGGGGGCCTCTATTCCCTGGAAGGGCTGGATAAGCCGTCACTTGAATCGATCGATGCCGCGCTGACTCACACCACTCAAAGGTTCCTCCAGATATTCGGCGCAAGTCTGGTGGTTACATGGCTCTTGCTATGGGTGAGTCTGCGCGCTGCGCTCAAGAAACTTTTTGTCCCATTCTCCGGCGCGGGAAGGGCATCTGCGGCGAAACCGGTTCAACCCGTTGCAGAAGGTGCAAAAACAGGGGAGGGTGAGAACCGGCGGCGGGAACTCCAGCTCTTGTCATTGCTTCAGCGGGAGGGACGACTCGTGGATTTTCTAAAGGAGGACTTGCAGGCCTATGATGATGCACAGATCGGAGCGGCGGTACGGGGTATTCAGGAAAATTGTCAAAAGGCCTTGAATCGATATGTTGACCCTCAGGCCATCATCGATCAGGAGGAGGGGTTGGAGGTCGCGGTGCCTCAGGGATTTGATCCGAGCAAGATCAAACTGACCGGCAATGTGTCCGGGAACCCGCCCTTCAAGGGGATCCTTCAACACCGCGGGTGGCGTGTGGGTCATAGAGACCTTCCCATCCTCTCAGGGACCCTTGACCCGGATGTCATTTCCCCTGCAGAGGTCGAGATCCCCGGCTAGCCGGTTGCCATTCAAAATTCGAAGCGCCCTGCAGGACATTCGATATTTTCGATAGACTTTCACAATAGATGGCCCTCTTTGCGGGGGGGTATGATCCTGCGACTGCCGCAGGGACGATGGGAGTGAAGAAAGGGTTTTGTTGTATGTCCGATCCCCGTTTTATCGTAGGCATTGATCTGGGCACCACCAACAGTGTAGTCGCCTATACGGAAATAAGAGAAGATGTGTCGGAAGATTTTTCTATCCGCACCTTCAATATCCCCCAGATTGTCGGCCCGGGATCCCTGGCTGAGCAGGAGGTGTTGCCCTCCTTTGTCCTGGTCCCGGGAGCCTATGACGTCCCCGAGGGGGGGCTCTCGCTGCCATGGGATGAAGATGCCGCCCTGGCCGTGGGCGAGTACGCCCGGAGCCGCGGCGCTGAAATCCCCAATCGATTGATCTCTTCAAGCAAGTCCTGGCTCTGCCATCGGGGTGTAGACAGGCGGCAGGCCATTCTCCCCTGGGGAGGTGCCGAAGACCAGCGGAAAATGTCCCCGGTGGAGGCCTCCTCGGCAATATTGAGACATATCAGGGATGCCTGGAATCATGTGATGGCCCGGTCGGACAGTCTTCTCCGACTGGAAAATCAGGAGATCTTTCTGACGGTGCCCGCCTCCTTTGATGTGGTAGCCAGGGACCTGACCGTTGAGGCTGCTGAAACGGCAGGTTTGCCCCGTGTCACCCTGCTGGAGGAGCCCCAGGCCGCCTTCTATGCCTGGATAGATGCAGAGAGGGGATCATGGCGTGACCGGGTGAAGGTGGGAGATGTCATACTTGTTGTGGATGTGGGCGGCGGCACAAGTGATTTCAGCCTCATTCGGGTCACGGAAGAGAAGGGCGAAATGACGCTTGAACGCATTGCCGTGGGTGAACACCTTCTGGTGGGTGGCGATAACATGGACCTGACCCTGGCCTATGCCCTGGCCCACCGACTGAGTTCGGAGGGGAGAAGGCTCAACACCCATCAGATCCGCGGGCTGACCCACGGATGCCGTTCGGCCAAGGAGAATCTCCTGAAGGACGAGACGCTCGGTTCCTGCCCCGTAACGATCCTCGGCAGCGGCAGCAGCCTCATAGGGGGAACCATCAAGACCGAACTGACCCGACCCGAGATCGAGCAGACCCTGACCAACGGTTTTTTCCCGGCCTGTGACCGGGACGCCCAACCCCAGGTTGAGCGTCGCACGGGGATGCGGGAAATGGGGCTGGCCTATGCCTCTGATCCGGCCATCACCAGACACCTTGCCCAATTCCTCAAACAACAGGAAACCCATGAGACAACCGACCTCCCGGTACGGCCGACTGCAGTCCTTTTCAACGGTGGCGTCATGAAGGCCGACGCCATAAGAAGTCGGATCCTCGGAATCATCTCATCCTGGTCGGACAGGGGGGAGACCACTCCAATACGTGAAATGAGGAACAGGGACTTTGACACGGCCGTTGCGAGGGGTGCGGCCTATTATGGCCTTGCCCGCCGGGGTAGGGGCATTCGCATCCGGGGGGGGCTGTCGAGGGCCTACTATATAGGGGTGGAGGCGGCCATCCCGGCGGTTCCCGGTATGCCGACACCCATGAAGGCCCTTTGTGTGGCACCCTTTGGCATGGAGGAAGGGTCCGAGACCGAGATCCCCCAAAAGGAGTTCGCTCTGGTGGTGGGAGAGCCGGTGAAATTTGATTTTCTCGGATCTCGCACCCGACACCAGGATCAAACCGGCATGGTGGTGGAAGACTGGGAAGGTGACATCGAGGAAATCACGACCCTGGAGACGGCACTGGAGGGAGAGGAGGGAACCCTCTTGCCCGTAACACTTCAAGTGAGGGTGACGGAAGTGGGAATCCTGGAACTGTGGTGCGTCTCAAGAGACCGGGATAAGAGGTACAAGCTGGAGTTCAATGTGCGGGAGCGGAACGGATAGCAGGGAGATGTCTGATCAACGATATATCATTGGTATCGATCTGGGTACCACCAACTGTGCCGTGTCCTATGTGGATCTCTTACAGTACAGAGGGGCCCGCCCGAAAATAGAGATCTTTCCTGTGTCCCAGCTCACGGGGCCGGGGGAGATACTCGCACAAAGGCTTCTGCCCTCCTTCCTCTACATGCCGGGGGAACACGAGATTGCCGTGGAGGCCACGACCCTCCCCTGGAGGACGGACGGCGAAGCCCTTGTGGGGGCCTTTGCGAGAGACCAGGGGGCCCTGGTGCCCAAGAGAATGGTCTCCTCCGCAAAGAGCTGGCTCTGTCACGGAAGAGTAGACCGGAGAGGCCCTATTCTGCCCTGGGGTGCCGCTGAAGACCAATTGAAATTATCACCCGTCGCGGCAACCGCCGCCTATCTCAGACACATCAAAGATGCCTGGAACCATGCACGGGCTGGAGATGAGGACCAGTTTTTTGAGAACCAGACGGTCATCATCACCGTGCCGGCCTCCTTTGACGAGGTGGCCCGCGACCTGACCCTGGAGGCGGCCGGACAGGCCGGGCTCAAAGGGGTGACCCTGCTGGAGGAACCTCTGGCCGCTTTTTACACCTGGCTCTTCCTGCATGAAGGGGCCTGGGATCAGTACATCCGCCCCGGCGCCCTGGTCCTCGTGTGCGATGTGGGAGGTGGGACCACGGACTTTACGCTGATTGCCCTTCGTGACAAACAGGGCAAACCGGGGCTGGAGCGGATTGCCGTAGGAGACCATCTGATTCTGGGTGGGGACAATATGGACCTCGCCCTGGCCCGCCGCCTGGAGATGGGCCTCCGTAAGGATAAGAACAACCCTTTGAAGGTCCATGTCTGGCAAAGCCTGTGCCAACAGTGCCGAAGGGCCAAGGAGGAGATCCTCGGCGGAGCACAGGATTCACAGATCATTACCCTTGTAGGAGAGGGGCGAAGACTCATCGCAGACACAGTCTCAGCCTCCCTGGAACGCCGTGATGTGGAGGAGACCATCCTTGAGGGGTTCTATCCCTTTGTCGAACCCGGAGAAGACCTGGGTGAAAAGCCGAGAAAGGGCATCACGGAATTCGGCCTGCCCTATGCCCAGGACCCGGCCATTACCCGGCAAATGATCCGGTTTTTGGAGCATCAGAAGGAACAGGCCGGGGCGCTGCTTGAAAGATCGGACGCCAGACCGGATCTTGTCCTTTTCAACGGTGGATCTCTCAAGCCACAGGCGGTCCAGGAGCGGCTTCGCGCCGCCATTAGGCGCTGGTTCGGCGAAGAGGACGAGTCCCTCCCCGGCGTGCTGAATAACTCGGATCTCGATCTGGCCGTGGCCCTTGGGGCGTCCTATTACGGGCTCGTGCGTAAGGGGCATGGGGTCCGGGTCAGCAGCGGCAGCGCAAGGGCCTACTATCTGGGGGTGGGAGGAGGCGAGCAGGGCGACCCTCCGGATGATACCCCGGAAAAGGCCTTGTGCCTCGTGGAACGCGGCATGGAAGAGGGCCAGAGGATCCGGCTGGAAGACAAAGAGTTCCAGGTGCTTACCAATCAGCCGGTGGGTTTCGATCTCTACAGTTCGAGTTTTCGCACCGGGGATCGGATCGGGGACGTGGTTACGGTGGATGAATCATTGACGGCCATGCCCCCCATCCGGACCGTTATTCAGTTTGGTAAAAAGGCCGGTAGGACGAGTCTGCCCGTGGAGGTGGAGGCCCACTACACGGAGGTGGGCACCTT
>JAFGPH010000192.1 GCA_016926135.1 Deltaproteobacteria bacterium | reverse complement strand
GAGGACAGCCCTTGAGATGCAGGCGGCCACGGCAAGACTGATGGAACGAAGAGCCCGACAGGGCAAAGACACCTTTGAGATCGGGATCGGCATCAATACGGGGAACGGGGTGATCGGAAATGTGGGGTCCAAAAACAGGATGGACTACACGGTCATCGGGGACTGCGTGAACATCGCCGCCCGGCTCCAGCAGGCGGCCAAAGGAGGGGAGGCGATTATCGGGGAAGAGACCTATCGGAGACTTCGAGGGAATTTCGAGGTCCGGAAGAAAGGCAAGATCAAACTGAAGAACAAGGCAAAGCCTTTCCTCTGCTACCAGGTCATTGGAATGAAAACCGGTATCGGGTCTTAGCCCCTGGATTGCCTGAGCGTGGATTGGGGGTTGACAATGCCCGCAGCATCCATTCAGATGGAGGTGGAATCCTCCCCTCCCATGCGCCGGCACTCGGTCTGAACCGTGTCGGGTGCCGTCGAGATCAGCGTTCATCCATCGGGGTACAACTGATGCAGACCTTCCCATGCGATGTTTTGATCATAGGCAGCGGCATAGCGGGCCTGAGGGCGGCCCTAGAGGTCTCGCGAAGGGGCAGGCAGGCGCTCCTGGTCTCCAAATCCCCTCTGGGTAAGGCCACCAATACCTACCTGGCGGGGGGATTCTTTCACTTCGGTTCGGACGCCGCGGCAGTGGCCGGCCACGTGGAAAGGACCCTCCACAGCGGCAGGGGACTCAACCGTCGAGACATGGTCGAGGGGTTCGCGAGGGAAGCCCCCTCCATGGTCAGGGAGCTTCAAGGGATGGGTGTGCCTGGAGCCTTCCATCCCAGCGGTTTCAGCGCCAAACACACATCCTTTCTTGGGGGGCCCGTCATTTCCTTAACCCTCCTCAGGGGCTGCAGGGAAGCAGGCGTCCTTTCCCGGGAGGGCGTCCTGATCACGGATCTCGTCGTCGGCGAGGAGCGCTGCCTTGGTGCGATAGGGATTCAGAAGGATTCCGGGGAGATCCTCGGCTTTCCCGCCGGGGCGGTTCTGCTGGCTACCGGAGGTGCCGGGTCCATCTATGCGCAGAACAACAACGCCCCGGCAATGATGGGAGCCGGTTACGTGTTGGCCATGGACGCGGGGCTGGACCTTATGGACATGGAGTTTGTCCAGTTTTACCCCCTGGGGTGTTTCCGAAAGGGTCAGGCCCGGATGATCGTGCCCACCGGGTTTGCAGACCTCGGTAGCTTCACCAACCGACGGGGGGAAGACATCAAGGCGAAATATGCCCTTACGGAACGCCCGGTTGCGATCACCTCGCGAGACCGGTTGTCGAGGGCCCTCTTTACGGAAATAAAGGAGGGCCGCGGGGTGGAGGGAGGCATCCTCTTGGATATGCGCCAAGTCCCCGATTCCGCCATCCCCTTCCCCGAAGAGGTGAAAAACAGTCTGAAGCGCAACCTCTCCTACCACTCGACGCCGATCCCGATAGCCCCCACCTGTCACTACTTCATGGGGGGTCTGAACACCGATACCTCGGGCATGACCTCCCTGAAGGGGCTCTATGCTGCCGGCGAGGTGGTGGGCGGCATTCACGGTGCCAACCGAATGGGCGGGAACGCGCTGTCCGAGTCCCTCGTGTTCGGCGCCCGGGCCGCCCGTGCGGCGATGGAAGCCGCGGGCGAAAAACCGCACCCGAAAATCTTCGGGGAGCTAGCGGGGCACAGGGTTCGGGACAGGTTTGAATCCTCCGGCACCCGGCATGCCTCACCGGGCCAAGTTCCCGCGCTGATGAAGAAGATCGGTCGGGCCTTATGGGAAAAGGCCGGCATCCTGCGGGACGGTGCCTCCCTGAAGGAATCCATCGCCCTCATCGACTCCGTTTTGGATTCGCTCCGCTGCCGACCGGAGGGCAGCCCCAGGGAGTTCACGGCATTCCTGGAGTGCAGGAACGCGGCCCTCACGGCCCGTGCCGTTGCCGTATCGGCCCTTAAGCGGACCGAGAGCAGGGGGGCCCATTACCGGACCGATTTCCCGGAGGAAAGCGACACCTGGTTGAAGCACATCCATGTCCGGTTGGTGAACGGCCTCCCGGAGGTCGCCTGCGTGACCGAGCTGCGCTGATGGGGTAAGCAAATGACAGTTATTGGATCATCTTGATGTTCATGAACGTGAAATGACGCCATTTTAGAAGGAGGGAGCTATGGTTTCGGTGACCTTTCAAGGAAATCCTGTCAAGGTAGGCGGCAATGAGGTGAAGGTGGGTCAAAACGCCCCGGACTTCAGGGTGCAGAAAAATGACATGAGCGATTACACCCTCAGCTCTTCGGCCGGGAAGACCCGGATCATTGCCTCGGTGCCATCCCTGGATACCCCGGTCTGCGACCTGGAGACCCGCCGCTTCAACCAGGAGGCAGGGTCCCTGCCGAATGTGGAGATCGTCGTCATCAGCATGGACCTGCCGTTTGCGCAGAAAAGGTGGTGCGGGGCAGCCGGCGTGGACAAACTGATCACGGCCAGTGACCACCGGGACGCCTCTTTTGCAGAGAACTACGGGGTGCTGATGGAGGGAGGCCCACTGGATCGGCTGACGGCCAGGGCGGTTTTCGTGGTCGGGCCGGACAACAAGGTCAAATACGTCGAATACGTAAAGGAAATCACGGAGCAGCCGGACTACGAGGCCGTCCTTGCAGCGATCCGGTAGGCGCCCCCGTCCCCTGTTCGACCATGAGGCCACGTGAGGAGAACACGAACCATGATCCTGCTGGATATATTCTCCGACTACATCTGACCCTGGTGTTACTTCATTACCGGGCGTATTGAACGACTGAAAGCGGAATACGAAATCGTGCCTCAGTGGAGGGCCTTCCCCCTTCACCCGGAAACGCCGGAAGAAGGTCTTACCCTCGAACGGCTCTTCGCCGACTATCCCGTGAACGTGGAAGAAATCATGGGCCGCCTGAAAAAGACGGCGGCCGACCTGGGGTTGCCGTTCGGGGACCGCAGGAGGACGTACAACAGCCGCCTGGCCCAGGAACTGGGGCTTTGGGCCGAATCCAGAAGCAGAGGGGACCTGTTCAACCAGGCCGCCTTCAGGGCGTATTTCGTTGACGGAAAGAACATCGCAAGGGTCCCGGTTCTTGTGGACCTGGCCGCCTCGGTCGGGCTCCCTGCTGAAGAGGCGAAAGAAGTGCTCACAACGAGGGCATGGAAGGCCCCTGTGGACGCGGACTGGTCCGAGGCCCGTGAAAAAGAAATTACGGCAGTTCCCACCTTGGTCATGAACGAGAAGAAGCTCGTAGGGGCGCAGCCTTACGAGGCCATGGAGCGGTTTGTGAAGTCAAACGGGGCTCGAAGGCGAAGTGATCTTTCATGATCAATAGGCCCCACCGGTCTTTCACCTCATGTCCTGAAATATGCCCTTGACATTCGCTCCCAGCGTCCCGATGCTATGGACGGCTCATCTGCCGTGCATAGTGGGAGTAACGAGTCCGCCCTGTGATGGGCGGCCTCAGCTTTTTCAGGCCTGTTATCTTAACGCCCACATATTCGCTGCCGTGAATAGGTTATCGATAAACAACTCAGAACGGGTTATTGCAGCGCTCGCCCTTTTTCAACTCAATGCATCCAAGATTGCAGCAATCTCCCGATAGCACTTATCAAAAGAATCAGCCGCACCGCGGGCAGCTGCCATATCAAATAGAGCCGTCATCGCTGGCTGGTCTGTCGTCTCTGCATACGGTGCCTGACGAGGCATATGCTGGCTCAACCACTCCTTGGCCCCACGCACAGCTTCTGCATCCACAGCAGGAAGAAGATCAGGTGGTAGACGACGCTTTCCCCGCAAGGACTCCGCTGATGCGATGAACCAGGCTTCATATTCCCGCTTTGCCAGCACAACTGCCACGGGCAGGTCACCCCGTGCGTTCCTGGCACGCAAAAGCAACCGAGGGGCTTCCTCAGCAGGGCAACAGTCCTCCCAGTCACAGTCCAACAAGACCAGAATCGCCCCTCTTCCTCCAAGTTTTCTGGATGCATACTCGATCCTGCGTTCCAGGTCGCCCTCCTTACGCAATAGCGATGCCGGAACGCGCAGAACGGGGTTCACATCCACGGATGCGTCAGGATGCCTATCGGCCGCAATACGTCGAATCAAGATAGGAACCGCCTCGACCTCGCCATGACCTTCCACGATCGCAGCTATACGAAAACGAATCACTGCTCCATCTCCACGAAGAGGCCGAGCTGGCTTTGAGGTGTGGCTTCTACCTTGCTCATGTCAGGGGACAACTGTCCTTGTCGCATCAGCTCACCTGGCGTGTAAAGCCGGTCACGAATTGCACTGCGGTCAGCTTCCTCAATAGGCGCAATCTTCGTCTCCCCGTTCAAATTGACGACGCTCAGAATCCAATCATCCTTGACACTCTTGTCGTCCAGCAGATCAGGGCTGTGACTTGTCACTATAACCTGGGTACTCGCCGAGGCGGATATCAGGGCATCCCGCAATATCCCCGCCGCACCCGGATGGACGGCCATTTCAGGTTCCTCGATTCCCACCACCGGAACTCGTCGGCCTTCGCCGTTCTGCCCCTGGTACAGAGCCGTCAATACGCCAAGAGCTCGAAGTGTACCGTCGGACATGCTCTCAGCAGGAAACCGCCATGAATAGCGTTCCCCCATTGTTTGCCGGAACTCGAGCGTCTCCTTTTTGCCCAGGGCCTTTGTTGCGACGCTCTTTACCCCCGGCACAACTTTCGACAAGAACTCAATCACCTGTTTCCTGGCATCAGGTCGATTCTTCTCCATGACCCTCAACACACTGGCCAGATTGCCACCATCGCGCTTTAACACTTCCCCGGGATCAGGGTTCTGCAGTTCGCGGATTTCATCCGGATTCAGATTGTAGAATCCCATTCGGGAAAACGCGTCGTATAACCCGCGGAATTCGGGCAGGGATGCCGCGACAACGAGATACAGCCTGTCCGAGACAGAGGGTAAAGCCACTTTCGGATTTGCCTCCACTACCTTTCCGGACTTCACAAGAAAGAAACTCTTGTCCAATGCCTTCGGGCCGAACAAGTGGCATTCTTCATGCTGGATGGCAAAGCTGGATTTCGATCTTGCCCCCACCTGGAACCCATACCAGCCGGAAACGCCGTCAGGAAGTTGAACCTCCAGGCGCATACCGAAGTGAGTGGGCCGACCGTGCCTTCCCAGCGTTCTTCGCCGAACCTCCCCAATTCCCCCCCGCTCCTGCAAAGCCTGATCTAAGCTGGTACGGAGTGACTCCTTGAGGAAACGTAAGGCTTCCACAAAATTGCTCTTCCCTGCTCCGTTCGGGCCGACAAGAAAGGTCAACGGCCCCAATCTGACTGAGCATGCTGCGATGCTCTTGTAGTTCTTGAGAACTACCCGGGTAATAAAGACCAAATCACTCATGGGTACCCCCCCAATCATCCCCGTTCATAGAGTCTGCCTCAGCTTTTTCAGGCCTGTTATCTTATATCCAGCTAGGCACCGTGCCCTTCTCTCTGGCTGGTGAAAATCCTTTCCATATAGTCGTACTCTTCGCTGCGTTCAAGAAAGAGAATATGCGCGCTGGCAAACTTTTCCCTGTCCCACTTTCCATCATCATACTTCTTCCGGAGAACTTGATACGGCGTCGCTGAGACGATGAACGAATCCAGCGTCACGTCCTTCCGCTTGCTTCTCACGCCTATTCCCTTCGCCAGATCCGGCAGCGCTTCGTGCAGGCGCGCCTTGTCGTCGTGCGCATACGAATTCGCATGAAGCATTCCATGGGGTTCGACAAAAACGATATGCTGTCTTTTCCCCACCACGATCCATAGGATGAAATCCGGGTAGAAGTATCTCTCTTCAAAGAAGCCGATTCCCTTGCCGTGACTCAGGTTTCTTAAGAGGAAGACCTTGGCATTCGAGAGTGATTTGTCTTTTTCTTTGGCCCAGTAACTCTTCATATCCTGGACGAACTGAAACTCGCTCTTCTTGAGACCAGGGGGAGTAATCGTCACTTTTTCCGCGTGTTCCAGAAGCAAAGGTTGGTAGAGGTGCCGGTCGAAATAGATGCGTGGCAGCTTACCCGCCTCTTCTCTGTAGATCCGGTCAACCTCACGGATGAGCTTCTTAATAGAGGCTACCAGGGCACTCTCTGATCGCTGGATCTTGACGACGTATCGGCTGGACTCCTTCTCCTTTACATAAGCTCGGTTGAAACTGAGATTCGGGTCTTTTTCATCCAGGGTCCTGTAAACCATGTGTTTCGAATCCCATCTCTCCCGATTTGTTCGATAGAAGCTGTCAGTATATTTACGGAGAATATTGACCACCGCCTCCTTCAACAATGCGGTGTCGGCAAACGACTGCGGCCTCACTACCGATTCGTCCGCCACAAGACTGTACAGCCGCCCTGGTTCGGAGGTCGCGAGGATTCTTCTCGGCACATCCGGGCAAATCACCAGATTGGTCAGCCCCCTTCTCTCCTTATACTCCAGCAGGTCCAGATAGACCTGCTCCCAATCCACGAGATCAAGACTCTTCGCAGGGATAGACCGTTCCCGCCCTGCCCGCGCTTCGATGGCCAAGACACCGTTGGAATCGCTTTCCAATGCCTGGACCTTGAGCGACATGTCAACATGCACATGCACCGCTGGGTCTGGATCGAGAAGGATGTTCGTCTCTGCCGCAAAATTGCAGCCCTCCGGAGCGCGAGGCACAAGGAGCCTTTCTTTGAGAAATTTCCGGTTGGGTCGGATAAAAAGGGGCAATTCCACGACCCCGTCCGTTTCAACTCCCTCCTTCTCCAGGTATTCTCGGAATTGGGCCATGTAGTTGGCGCGAACAGCGAAAATGGGGTCTTCTCCCAAGTGAGTGGGTAACATTTTAGGTTTAGAGCGCAGGTAGCATGCAGGTGAGGACCTTGAGCCTGAGGTATTCCTG
>JAFGPH010000191.1 GCA_016926135.1 Deltaproteobacteria bacterium | reverse complement strand
GTTCGCCGTTGTCATCCTGTTGATCCTGCTTTACATGCCGGAGGGGTTTTTCCCCTGGGTGCGAGACAAGCTGGAAACAGAGTGTCCGCGATGCAAGGTCAGGAACGTGGCTACGCGGAAGACGTGCCGGATTTGTACGGCGCCGTTGGAATGAGGGTTCAAAGGTTCAGGGTTTGAGATTCAAGGTTGAGGCCCTTCTAAGAAGTCCGAAACCAGGGTTGCGTTCATGGTTCGATACCTCACCACGAACGGAGAATCGGACAGTTGCTCTGGCTTTTGAGCGTTCGTCCTGAGGTATCGAAGGGTGAACGCGACTTTTTTCGAGATCGTCAAGCTTGAGAGTCTTGCAAAAAGCTCGATGGGGGTAAAGGGATGGATCCCAAAGAAGCGTACCTGTCCAAACCATGGTTGAAGTACTATCCCAAGGGTGTTCCTGCAGAGGTCGACGTTCCCGAACTCTCGGTGCCGGAGCTCTTTGATCAGGCCGCGGGGAAGTACGGGAACAAGGCGGCATTGATCTTCTACGGAAAGAAGATCAGCTACAAGACCCTCAAGGACCTGGTTGACCGTTTTGCCACGGCCCTGGCCGATCTGGGAGTGAAAAAGGGCGACACGGTGGCCCTCTATCTCTTGAACTGCCCGCAGTATGCCATTGCCTATTTTGCCACATTGAAACTGGGAGCCAAGGTGACCCCCATCAGCCCGGTCTACACGAGCCAGGAGGTGAAGCATCAGCTGGAGGACAGCGAGGCCAAGAACGTGGTCTGCGAGGACATCCTGTATGAAAACGTGGAAAAGGCCGGGGTTCACCTGGATACCGTGGTTCTCTCCGACATCGGGGATTATCTCCCTCCCCTTAAGCGGTTGTTTGGGAGAAGCGCCCTGGCCAAGGCGTACAAGGGCATGGAGGTTCCCACTGCCCAGGTTATGGAGCAGGCCGGGCTCCACCGGTTCCAGGACCTGATCAGGAAATACCCGCCTCGACCTCCGAAGGTGACGATCCACCCCGCCAACGACATCGCTGCACTTCCCTACACGGGGGGAACCACCGGACTTCCCAAGGCGGCCGTTCTCACGCACCGAAACATGGTTGCCCTGCAGGCCCAGATCCTGTCCTTCTGGCCTGTTTTCGAGGAGGGCAAGGAGACGAGCATCGCCTTCCTTCCCTTCTTCCACATCTATGGACAGGTGGTGGTGATGCTGGTCGGCCTGGTCATGGGATCCACGCTTGTCCTTTTCACCACCCCGGATATCGAAGAAATCCTGGGCGCCATGCAGCGCTATCAAGCATCCGGCTTCTTCGGCGTCCCCACCCTCTTTGAGTATCTGAAGGAGCACGAAAAGACGAACCGCGTGAACTGGAAGGCGCTCAAGCTGATCGCCTGTGGGGCCGATACCCTCCATCAATCCACCATCGAAGCATGGGAAAACAGGACAGGCTCCAAGATTCTGGAAGGATACGGCATGACGGAGACAACGGCCGTCAGCCACGCCACACCGTTTGACAGACCCAAGGCCGGTTCATTTGGGATCCCCCTGCCGGGTGTGAGCGCCGCGATCGTGACCCCTGAAGGCACGGATTTCGTGCCTGTAGGTGAGGAGGGTGAACTGATTCTGAACGGCCCCAACATCATGCAAGGATACTGGAGGAGGCCAGAGGAGGCGGAGGAGAGCTTCGTCGAGATGGAGGGGAAGAAATGGCTCAGGACCGGTGACCTGGTCAGGATGGACGAAGAAGGGTACTTCCACTTCTTCGACCGCAAGAGGGATCTGATCAAACACAAGGGGTACTCCGTGTTTGCCAGGCATGTGGAGGAGGTCCTCTACATGCATCCCCAGATCAAGGCCGCGGGTGTAGTGGGTGTGCCTGATCCCAAGGTCGGCCAGATGATCAAGGCCTACGTGGTCCTACAGAGTGAGGCGAGGGGGAAGATTTCGGAGGAGGAGATCATCGGCTTCTGCAAACAACACCTGGCTCATTACAAGATTCCGAAAGTCGTCGAATTCCGGGGTGAACTCCCCAAAACGGACGTGGGGAAGGTCTCCAGGCGTGAGTTGAGGGAGGAGGCGTAGGAAGGCGAACATGGCCCAGCATTTCCTGGAGGTGGAAAAACTCTCCAAGAGCTTCGGAGGGCTTCGTGCCCTCAACAAAGCCAGCTTTGCCATGGGCCGGGAAGAGATCCTAGGTCTGATCGGGCCCAACGGGGCGGGCAAGACCACCCTGCTGAGACTGATCACCGGCGTATTGAAACCCGATTCCGGGGCGGTCCGCTTCAAGGGCAAGGACATTGCCGGAAAAAAGACCTGGAATATCGTGAAGGCGGGAATTGCCTGCACCTTCCAGAACATGAGACCCTTCCGGCGGCTCCCCATCATTGCAAACGTCATGGTCTCCTGCCTTTCCCCCAGGGCCATGAAGAGGGGGGAGTGGGTCAAGAAGGTGGAGGCAAGGGCCATGGACGCCCTGGAGTTCGCCGGGATCTCGGATATGGCCCTGGAGAAGGCCTCCACCCTTTCCCAGGGTGATCTCAAACGGCTGGAGGTGGCCCGGGCCGTGGCCACGGAGCCTGAACTGCTTCTTCTGGATGAACCCTTCGGGGGACTCAGCCCGGCAGAGACCGATCTCATGGCCAAATCCATCCAGAGGCTGCATAAAGGGGGCCGTTTCGGCAGATTGCACAGTGAAGGACCGGCCATGATCATCGTGGAGCACAAGCTCCAGCAGTTGATGAAGATCGTGGATCGGATCATTGTGCTGGATTTCGGCACCATCATCGCCGACGGGACACCCGAGGAGATCGTAAACAACCCAAAGGTCATTGAGGCCTATCTCGGCACAGGAGGCATCTGAGATTGCTGCTGGAAGTCGCCCATCTGAGGGTCTGCTACGATAAGGCCACGCTGATCAACGACTTGAGTATGGGAGTGGACCAGGGTGGACTGGTCAGCCTGGTGGGCCCGAATGGGGCGGGGAAGTCGACCCTTCTCAGGGCCATAACCGGGCTGGTGGCCTGGGAGAGAGAAATTACCCGCCGGTCAACGAGGGGGGATGTGATTCTCGAAGGCACGGTGACCTTTGATGGCGAAAGAATCGACCAGGTCCCCGCCCATGAGATTGCAAAGAGGGGTCTGATCCACTGCCCCGAGAGGAGAAGGCCGTTTCGGGAAATGACGGTCCTCGACAACCTGCTGGCCGGCGCCTACCTCTCAAAGGACAAGAGACAGGTGGAGGAAGAACTGCTGAAGGTCTATCAGCTGTTTCCCGTCCTGAAGGGGAGATCCAGGCAGGTCTCCGGGACCCTCTCCGGGGGTGAACAACAGATGCTCGCCATCGGGAGGGCCTTGATGTCGCGTCCCAAACTCCTCTGCATCGACGAGCCCTCGACAGGCCTTGCTCCCATCATGAGGGCCGAGGTGTTTCAAAAGATCCTGGAGATTCGTGGCCTGGGAATCACGATCCTCCTTGTGGAACAGGAGGTGAGTACGGTTTTCAAAATGGCCACCTGCAATTACGTGCTCTCATCGGGGAGAATCATTGCAAAGGGGACCGGAGAGGACCTGCTGCACAACGAACTCATTCGGAAAACGTACCTGGGGCTCTAAGGCCTCGCCGACGTTCTCGAAAGCAGTGCTTCCATCTTCACTCCGGAGCCTGTCATGAACCTCGTTTCCCTCCTGGAGAACACGGCCGCCCGGCGGCCGGATCATCCTGCCGTCCGATTTCAGGATGAGGTCGCCACCTATGCACGCCTGATTCGGCGGGTGGACAACCTGGCCGCCAGCCTGAAGGCCGCCGGCCTGAAGCCCGGCGACGTGTGCGTGCTCATGATGCCCAACTCCATCAACTGGGTCACGGTCTACTATGCGCTAGCCAAGATGGGGTCGGTAGTGCTTCCCATCAATTTCCTCTACCGTGTGGGCGAACTCCAGCACATCTTCCGCGACTCCGGCGCCAGGGCCTTCATCGGCCACGCCGCGCACCTGGAAGAGGCGCGCAAGGTGATGGCAGGTCTGGCCGCCATGGACATCCGGGTAGCCGACGGAGGGCCTGCGAACGGATTTACGCCCCTGGAAGCGCTCTTTGCGGATCACGGCGCATTTCCCACCTATCCTGCCCGGGATGACGAACCGCTGGCCATGATCTACACGAGCGGCACGACAGGGCTTCCCAAGGGCGCCGTACTGACCCACAGAAACCTGGCCAGCAATGCCATGACGGTGGCGGACATGCGGCACACGGAACCGGGGGATGTGGTGCTGGGGGTGTTGCCCTTCTTTCACATCTACGGGCAGACCAGCACCCTGAATGCCTCCATCTACCTGGGGCTGACCGTGCGCCTGTGGGTGCACTTCGAGGCCGAGGAGGTGTTTGCGGCCATTGAGGAAGAGGGAAGCTCCATCCTTATCGCGGTCCCCACCGTGTTCAACCGGCTGGCGGAAATGGCGTCGGCAAAACCACCTGCGCGGTCTTCTCTCCGGTTCTGCGTATCGGGCGGGGCTTCCCTGCCGGTGGAGGTGCTCAGGCGTTTCGAGTCACAGTTCCAAACAACCGTCTACGAAGGATATGGGTTGACCGAGTGCTCTCCGGTCTGTGTGGAGAACCCTTACTGCCGGCCCACCCGTCCCGGCTCGATCGGCGTGCCGATCCCCGGGTTCGAGGCCAGGGTGGTGGACGAAGAGGACCGCGATGTAAAACGGGGAGACGTGGGTGAGTTGATCGTGCGGGGTCCGGGAGTGATGAAAGGCTATCTCCATCAGCCCGAAGCCACGGAGGAGACCCTGCGGGGAGGCTGGCTGCACACCGGGGATCTCGCAAGGCAGGATGAAGACGGATACATCTATATTGTTGACCGCAAGAAGGACATGGTCATTCGGGGCGGCTTCAACGTCTATCCGCGCGAAGTGGAGGAGATCCTTTACACCCACCCTGCGGTGAGCGAAGCGGCAGTGCTGGGAGTGCCCCACCCGGACCTGGGTGAAGAGGTGGCCGCCCTGGTGGTTTTGCGCCCCGGAACGAATGCCACGTCCGAGGAGATTCGCGCCTTCGTCAAAGAACGCGTGGCCCCCTACAAGTACCCCAGGCTGGTGAAGCTGGTGCAGGAACTGCCCAAGAGCGCCACGGGTAAGGTCCTGAAGAGGGCCATTGCTCATGACCTCTTTGAGTCCTCAAACGACACACCATGAAAGGAGGAGGGAACATGATGAGATCCGTCAAATGGAAAGAGTTGGCTTGTGGGGTGATCGTGGTCTGCTTCGCGGCCTTTTTCTTCGCCGGTGCAGCCCAGGCCCAGACAAAGGCAGCACCCAAGGTGATCAAGTGGAGATTTCAGACACACTGGCCGGCTGCAAGCGCTTCCTATGCTCCCTTTAAGAAATTCATAGAGGAGGAGATCACTGCGTTGACCGATGGCCGACTGTTGATTGAGGTCTTTCCGGCAGGCACTTTCGTTCCCACTAAAGATCTCTTCGATGCCTGGGCAAAGAACGTGATTCAAGGCGGCACCGGGAGTACTTACTGGATCAGTCATGTGCCTCTGACTGCTGTGGCGGGTCAGTGCCCTTTGGCGTTCAGGGAATTGTGGGAGGCCGAGTACTTTCACTTCCACATGGGTTTCGAGGATGCCCTGAGAAAAGAGCATCTCGGAAAAGGGATCATGTATTGGACGGAGAAGATCTTTCCCACGGCGATGATGTCCAAGAGACCCGTCAGGACCCTGGCCGACCTGAAAGGGTTGAAGGCCAGATCGTCCGGGAAGATTGCCGATATGCTGAAGATGGTAGGAGTCTCTCCGGTCCTCGTCCCCGGAGCGGAGATTTACACGGCCCTTTCCACGGGCGTAATTGAAGCCGCCCACTGGGGCGCTGCCGCGGGCGCCCTGACCATGAAATTGTGCGAGCCGGCAAAGTACTACGTGCAGCCGAACCTTGCATTTTCTGCGACCGATCTCGTTATGATCAGCAAGAAGGCCTGGGATGAACTGCCTGCAGAGATCAAAAAGATCGTTCACCTGGCTCTCCGGGAACGCTGCTGGCGGAGAAGCAATGAGTACATCCGGGAGGAGACCAAGGCGCTTGACACGATGAAGAGCAAGTTCGGGGTTCAGGTATCCACGCTCGATGCCGAGGCCCAGAAGGCAATGCAGCAGGCGGCAATGAAAACGTGGGATGAGGCGGCCGCCCTCTCTCCTGCGAACGCCGAATGGATCGGAAAGATGAAGGAGTTCCTGAAAGGGCTGGGGTACGTGAATTAGGGGATTCCCATGAGAACGCTCCTCAAGCTGATAGACGGCATCAGTAACTGGACGGGTAGGATGTCCAGTTTCCTTGTCCTTGTGATCACCGGGGTCATCCTCTATGAAGTCATTGCCCGGTATGTATTCGGCACGCCCACCATCTGGGCTTACGAAGTATCCCTGGCTCTGTATGGGATCTATGTTGCCCTGATAGGAGCCTATGCGCTGGTGCAGGGGGCCCATGTGAATGTGGATATTGTCTATTCCCGGTTTTCACCGCGCACAAGGGCAGGGATGAGCGTGTTCACCTGGCTGATCTTCTTTCTCTGGTGCGGCGTGCTCGTCTGGACGGGATGGATTCGAGGCTGGGACTCTCTCATGATCGGAGAGCGCGAATCCACTGCGTTTGGCTGCCCGATCTATCCCGTCAAACTGTCCCTGGCCGTGGGTGGCGCCCTCCTTTTTCTTCAGGGGGCGGCGGGGTATGTTCGGAACGTCTACACCTTGATTACGGGGGAAAAACTTGACTGACGGCCCGCTGCTGGTCACCCTGATTCTTTTTGGGTGCCTCTTTTTGTATCTGGCGCTGGGTCTCCCCCTTGCCTTTGTGCTGGGCGGGGTGGGTATGATCGGCTGCCTGATCCTCTGGGGCCCCTCCGGATTCATGATCGCGTCTTCCCAGGGTTATGCCGCCATGGGCAAGTTCACCCTTGTGGCCATTCCTCTCTTTGTCTTGATGGCCATGATTCTGGAAAGATCCGGGGTTGCCGAGGATCTGTACACGATGATGCATAACTGGCTGGGGTCACTACCGGGAGGGCTTGCCATAGGAACGGTGATCATCTGCACCATCTTCGCGGCTATGGCCGGAATCAGCGGTGCGGCGACGGTTTCGATGGGCATTATTGCCTTGCCTCAGATGCTCAAGCGCAATTACTCCAAAAAAGTCGTGATGGGTTCCATCGCTGCCGGAGGGGCGCTCGGGATTCTCATCCCCCCGAGCGTGATTTTCATCCTTTACGGTGTTTTGACCGGCGTCTCCATAGGCGGGCTATTCATGGGAGGAGTACTCCCGGGTCTCGTTCTTTCCGGGTTCTTCATCCTCTACATCGGCGTCAGGTGCTGGAGTGATCCCAGACTGGGGCCACCCGTTCCCGCTGAGGAAAGGGCCACCCATAAGGAGAAGATCTCCTCCCTCAAGGCAGTAGCTTTTCCTGCGGCAATCATCGTGCTGGTGCTGGGAGGGATCTACTTTGGGGTATGCACCCCTTCGGAGGCAGCGGCACTCGGCGTTTTGGGGGCGATTGTGTCTGCCGCCGTCTACCGCAAGCTGAACTGGGAACTGATCAGGGAATCGGTCTTGCGGACGGCCAGGCTCACCGGAATGATCATCTGGATACTGATCGGGGCATACTGCTTCACGGCCATTTACCAGGGATCGGGGGCCGGGAGCCTCCTCACCCGGCTGATGATGGAGATCCCCGGCGGACGGTATGCGATCCTGGCCATGATGCAGTTGAGCTTTTTCGTCCTCGGCTGCGTTCTCGACCCTGCGGGTATCATCATGATCTGCACTCCGGCGTTTCTCCCCGTTGTCCAGACGCTCGGGTTCGATCCCTTGTGGTTCGGGGTCCTCTTCTGTGTCAACATGGAGATGGCCTACCTCACACCACCGTTTGGCTTCAACCTGTTCTATATGAAAGCGATTGCTCCGGAGGGTACAACCATGGGCGAGATCTATCGTGCCGTCATGCCCTTTGTGCTCCTCCAGGGCATTGGTTTACTCATCGTCATCCTGTTTCCGGGACTGGTCCTGTGGCTTCCGGGCCGCATGATCCAGTAGGCTTGCCAGTGATGGATTTTCTGCCGTGAGCATCCTCTTCGATTCCGTCCAGATCAAGGGCATGACCTTGAGAAACCGTTTCGTAAGGTCCGCCACCTATGACGGCCTTGCAGAAAGAAACGGTTACGTATCCCAGGGACAGCTCAGGTTGTATGAGGCCCTTGCCCGGGGTGGTGTCGGGCTCATCATTACGGGCATTACCTATGTGCACGTCTCCGGTCAGATGTCGCCCGTGCAGAATTCCCTGGCGGGCGAAGATTGTATCCCGGGGTTCAGAAAACTGGCGGAGACCGTTCACAAGGGAGGGGCAAAAATCGCTGTGCAGTTGTTTCACGCGGGAAGGGAAGTGGCCAAGGTCTACAGCCCGAAACGCAAGGAGGCCCTTGCGCCGTCTCACGTCGGTCATGATCCTTATTTCCATGCGCCACACCGGGCCATGACCGAGGAGGAGATCCGGGAGATCGTCCGGGCCTTCGGCGATGCCGCAGGAAGGGCCAGGGAGGCGGGCCTGGATGCGGTACAACTGCACGCGGCCCATGCCTACCTCCTGAGCCAGTTCCTATCTCCCTTAACCAACCGCAGGACCGACCGTTGGGGCGGGAACCTGGAGAACCGCCTCCGCCTTCACCGCGAAATATACCGGAACATAAGGGCGAAGGTGGGTGATGACTACCCTGTCCTTGTGAAGATCGGGGTTCAGGACGGGTTTCCAGGGGGTCTGGAGTTTCACGAAGGAAAACGGGCTGCAGCGCACCTTGACCAATGGGGTTTTGATGCCCTGGAGATCAGCTCCGGGCTGAGAGGCGAGGGATATGCCAATTCGGAATTCCGCACACACATTCACCGATCAAAAGGCGAGGCCTATTTCCGTGACTGGTGCAGAGAGATCAAGCGCAAGGCAAGCGCCCCGGTCATGATGGTGGGGGGCCTAAGGACCTTTGCACTCATGGAGGAAGTGATCCGGAAGGGGGATGCCGATTTTGTCTCCCTTTCCCGGCCCTTCATCAGGGAGCCGGGAATCGTCAACGAGTGGAGGAACCATGACCGACATCGGGCCAGGTGCATCTCCTGCAACCAATGCTTCGATGCGCTCCTCAAGGGTGAGCATCTGCATTGCGCCCAGAAGAAGGAAGCGAAACAAAAGTAGTTGCGGTCTGGACGGCCGCCCCCCGACGGCCCTTTGGTGGTGAGTTGGTTTCATTCACGGATGCAAAATGTGTTAAGGTATTTGTGAAACACGACACCAGAAAGGAAGTTTCATACCCCCATGTCGCACTTCAAGGTCAATCCCAGGGATCTGTTCTTCATCCTGAAGGATCAGCTCCATTACGGGTCACTCTGCCGTCTCGATCGCTACAGAGACCTGGATGAGAAAGCCCTCGATCTGGCGGTTTCGGAGGCCATCCATCTGGCCAGGAATTTGGTGGACCCCCTGCAGGAAATCGGCGAAAAATGGGCAGTGAGGTTTGACAAGGGAAAGGTCTCCTGCCCGCCGGAGTTCAAGGACGCGTTCAAGCGCTTTGGGGAGGATGGGTGGATCGGGATTGCCAGGAATACCACATACGGCGGCCAGGGTTTTCCCCACCTGATGCGCATCGTGGTCAATGACCTGATGTACGGGGCGTGCCAGGCCTTCAATATGGCCCCAAGTCTCACCCATGGCGCTGCCCATCTGATCGAGAGTTTCGGAACCGAAGATCTGAAAGGGCGTTATGTGGCGAGGATGTATGGGGGTGAATGGGCAGGCACCATGTGTCTCACCGAACCCGATGCAGGATCAAATCTGGCAAATACCCAGACGACGGCCTATCCGGAAGGGGATCATTACCGAATCAAAGGCTCAAAGATATTCATCTCCTGGGGGGACCATGACCTGACCGACAATATCATCCATCTCCTGCTTGCCCGGATCGACGGCGCCCCCGAGGGGGTGAAGGGTATTTCCCTCTTTGTCGTTCCCAAGATCAGGGTCAATGGGGACGCCACGCTGGGAGACCCAAACGATGTGCAGTGCGAACGGGTGGAAGAAAAGCTCGGACTGCACGCCTCGCCCACATGCGAACTGAGTTTCGGCTCTCACGACGGCTGTGTCGGATTTTTGTGCGGGGAAAAGAACAAGGGCCTTTCCTATATGTTTCAGATGATGAATGCGGCCCGTATCAATACCGGCGTGAGCGGAATGACGCTGGCAAGCACTGCGTACCTCAGCGCCTTGGACTATGCCAGGAAACGGATCCAGGGAAGGGATGTGGCGGGAAGGAAGCACACCGATGTCCCCATCCTGGACCACCCCGATGTGCGGCGCATGCTCCTCTGGATGAAAGCCATGGTGGAGGGCATGCGCTCCATGATCTATTTGGGGGCCTTCTGGTCAGACCTTGCCTGGGAACTTCCCGACGAGGATCAGGAGAAGTCTCACTACCGAAACCTTCTGGAGTTCATCACGCCCATCATCAAGGGTTATTGCTCACACATGGGGTTCAGGGTGTGTGAGACGGCGCTGCAGTGCCTGGGGGGCTATGGTTATACGAAGGACTATCCCATCGAGCAGTATCTGAGGGATGCCAAAATCATGTCTCTCTACGAGGGCACCAACGGCATCCAGTCCATTGACCTGATGGGTCGCAAGATGAGAACGGGCCAGGGGGCATTCTTCCATGCATTCAGGCTTGAGCTGGAGGATTTCTGTCAAAAGCACGAGGACCACCCAGAGCTCGGAAATGAAGTGAAGGTTTTGCGCACGGCAGTGCAGCGGTTGACGCAGGTAGCCCTGGAAATGGCGGAGAAGATGAATTCCGATCCCCTTCAGTGGGCCTCCTACACCTTTCCGGCCCTCCTCTGCTTCGGGGATGTCACGGTGGCATGGCGTCTTCTGGACATGGCATTGATTGCCCGGAGGGGAATCGATGAAGGCAAAGCCCGGGTCTTCCATGCCGGCAAGGTGATGGCGGCAACATACTTCTTGGGCACCACACTGCCGCTCACAATGGCCCGTCTGGATACATGCCTTCGCAGGGGACGGGAAATCGTGGAAATACCGGACGCGGCATTCTAACCCACCCCAGAGGAGAGGAGCAATGAAAGAGGCTGTCATCGTCGGTGCAGTAAGGACACCGGTCGGCCGATACATTGGAGCACTCAGGGATGTTCAGGCCTATGATCTTGCGGCCCTGGTCCTGGATGAGGCGCTGAAACGTGCCGGCGTATCGCCGGAATCGGTGGATCACGTTGTCTTAGGACAGTCCTATCAGAATGGAGAGTCTGTGAATATCGCCCGCATGGCCCTGCTCAGGGCAGGGTGGCCTGACTCCATTCCTGCCGTCACCCTGGACAGCAGATGTTGTTTGGGGCTGCACGCCGTCTGTGTCGCATCCATGATGATACGGTCGGCAGAGGCCGATGTGGTCGTGACCTCAAGGGAAAAGGCCCTGGCCATGGGCCTGAAGCCCATGGCCACCTTGAAATCATTTGCGGCGGGGGCGGTCTCGGTATTGCCGCCGTGTTTCATCGAGAGCCATCAGGGGGGAGCGAATGAGGGCAAAGGGGATCGAGGATGTGGTCGTGGTCGACGGTGTTCGGACGGCCTTTGGACGGGCAGGAGAAAGGGGTATATTCTGGAAAACCAGGGCCGACGACCTGGTGGTTCCCCTTCTCAAGGCACTGATTGAAAGGAACCCCGACATCCATCCGGAAATGATCGAGGACAGCATCTGGGGGGTCACCAATCAGGTGAAAGAGCAGGGGGGAACGCTGGGCAGGATCGTTCCCATGTTGGCCGGCTGGGGCTGGAACGTGCCGGGCTGTTCCATTGACCGCATGTGCGCGAGCGGGCTGACGGCCATTGCCTTCGCCGTGGGGACTATCGCCACCGGCATGGCCGACTGTCTCATCGCCGGCGGTGTGGAGCACATGGGCCATGTGCCCATGGGCTTCATGCGGGACCCCCACCCCAGGGCCGAGGAGGTGATGGGGGGGCCAGCCGCGTTCAACATGGGGTTGACGGCGGAGAATATCCACGACCGGTTTCCGGAATTCACCAGGGAAATGGCTGATCGATACGCGGTTTCATCACAGGGAAAGGCGAAACGGGCCATTCAGGCCGGCAAGATGAAACAGATGATCATTCCCATTGAGGTCGAACTGGCTGATGGGACACGCACCCTGGCCGAACGGGACCAGCAGCCCAGGCCTGAGACCAGCATGGAAACCCTGGCCGGTCTCAAGACGGCTTTCAGAGAAAACGGGCGGGTCACGGCAGGCAATGCCTCGGGACTCAATGACGGAGCGGGTGTCGTTTTGTTGATGAGCGAGAAAAAGGCCCAAGCAATGGGTCTTGAACCCGCAATGCGTTGGGTCGCATCTGCCGTGGCCGCGGTCGATCCCACGATCATGGGCACAGCGCCTGTTCCCGCCACCCTGAAGGCCCTGGACAAGGCTGGATTGGGCATGGATGATCTGGACATCGTTGAAATGAACGAGGCCTTTGCGGTCCAGGCCCTTTACTGCCTGGACAGATTGGGCTTGCGTGAGGATGATCCCCGTGTCAACATCTGGGGAGGTTCGCTGGCGTTCGGACATCCCCTGGCGGCTTCCGGACCGCGACTGGTGACTTTCCTGATGAACCTCTTCAGGGAAAACGGGGATGCACGCTACGGCCTGACCACCATGTGCGTGGGGAGGGGACAAGGCTATTCCATGATCTGGGAAAACATGGGGAGACCATGAGTCCACACACCGTTTCGATTGTGCGGTATGAGAAACCCTTCCATTCTGTGGTGAAAGCCGTTGATCTCTCGCGCGGCCTGGAGCGCCTGCCTGCCCAAGCCAGGGTCTTCATCAAGCCCAACATCGTGTTCTGGACCAAGGCCGTTCCCTTTCCCAAGTGGGGCGTCGTCACCACGTCTCGCGTGGTGGAGGACATGGTGGTTATCCTGAAAGAGATGGGGGTCCGCGATATCACCATCGGGGAGGGGACGGTCATTGCAAAGCCGAAAGACCTGGAAACCCCTGCCCACGCCTTCCAAACCCTCGGCTACGAAGTCCTGCGGAAACGTTACGGTGTGCGATATGTGAACACCCTCGACAGGCCCTTTGAGAAGATCCGCCTTGGTGAAGACATCGTACTGAACTTCAACCGGGATATCCTGGAGAGTGACTTTGTGGTCAACCTGCCTGTCCTGAAGACACACAGCCAGACCATGGTCAGCCTCGGCATCAAGAACCTGAAGGGAACCATCGACATACCGTCCAGGAAGAAATGCCACAGCCCGACCTCCGGGAGGGACCTCCACTATATGGTCTCGAAGCTCTTTCAGCCCATGCCGCCCATGTTCACCCTTCTGGACGGGATCTACACGCATGAGCGAGGCCCGAACGTGGATGGTCAGGCCAGGAGGAGCAATCTCTTTGTGGCTTCCTCCGACGTTCTGTCGGCCGACATGGTGGGTGCCAGGCTCCTGGGCATCGAACCCGCCCACGTACCCCATCTGGTGCATGCGGCCCGTGCCCTGCAGCGGCCTGTGGACCTCTCGGACGTGGAGATCGTCGGGGAAAGGGTGGACCATGTGGCCTCTCCCCATGAATGGGCCTTTCCCTACAACGAGGAGGGGACCTTGCCCGCAACCATGGAAAGGTGGGGGATCAAGGGGATGTCCTTCCGGAAATACGACCTGACGGTTTGCACCTATTGCGCGGGACTGGTCAGGGTGATGCTGATGGCCATCGCGCGGGCCTGGAAGGGAACCCCCTTTGACGATGTGGAAGTCCTCACGGGGAAGGTCATGCGGCCCACCCCCGGCAGAAAGAAGACCCTGCTGCTCGGGAAGTGCATCTACCAGGCAAACAAGGACAATCCCGACATTCGGGAAATGATCGCCGTCAAGGGTTGCCCACCCTCTCCCAAGTCCATGTTGGAGGCCCTTCGTCGTGCGGGGATTGAAGCCGACCCGGACCTGTTCGAGCACATGGACAGGGTCATGGGCGTTCATATGAAGAGATACCGGGGAAAGGCGGAATTCGACGAGTCCCATTTCAGAATCGATTGAACCAGTGTGGTGTCTCAACGTGATCGTTACCATAGCGCCGTGCCCTCACAGGGTGGTACGGACGGAAAAAACGAGCAGAGGTGTATGCATGGAACTGACCCAGACGCGGTATGAAGTTGAAAAAGGCATCGCAATCGTCACCCTCGACCGGCCGGACCAGATGAACGCCTTTACGGCGACGATGCGAAAGGAGTTGATCGAGATCTTCACGATTGCGGACCAGGATGACGCGGTGCGCGTCGTTGTGGTCACGGGCGCGGGCAGGGCCTTCTGTGCGGGAGCCGATCTGTCTTCAGGCCGATTCGCCTTCGATCGCGTCCGCCAGGACGGTGAGGAGGTGGGCATCGCCGAACATCGAGACGGCGGCGGCCAGGTCTCTCTCGCGGTCTTCAGGTGCCGAAAACCCGTGATTGCGGCGATCAACGGGCATGCCGTAGGCGTGGGCATCACCATGACCCTGCCCATGGACATGCGAATCGTCTCGGAGAATGCAAAGATCGGGTTTGTCTTTGCCAGGCGGGGTGTTGTCCCCGAGGCATGCTCATCCTGGTTCCTGCCACGCATCGTGGGGATTTCCAGGGCGACCGAATGGGTCTTCACCGGACGCGTGTTCCGCGCCTCGGAGGAGGCGAGATCGGGTCTTTTCAACCACGTGGTGCCCCCGGGGCAGGTCATGGACAAAGCCATGGCGATCGCGCGGGAAATAGCGGAAAACACCTCCGCGGTTTCCGTGGCCCTCAGCAAGGCGCTCCTGTGGCACGGTTGCGGGGAAAGGGACCCTCAATCGGTCCACCTGATCGATTCGCGTTGCTTTTTCTGGATGGGCTGCCAGAAGGATTCCAGCGAGGGGGTTCAGGGCTTCCTGGAGAAGAGGCCGCCGAAGTTCACCATGAAGGTCTCCAGGGACATGCCCGACTTCTATCCGTGGTGGAGAGAACCCAAGGTCTAAAGGAGGTTGTCGAAGAACATGGATCTTTTATACGAAAAGGACGGGAACACTGCGGTTTTCACGCTGAACCGCCCCGAATCCATGAATGCCCTGAGCCCGAACCTCTTCCGTGAGATGCACGAGGCGTTTGAGGACTTCACGAGAGACCCGGACCTCTGGGTGGGGATTGTCACAGGAAGCGGGGAGAAGGCGTTCTGTGCAGGGGCGGATATCAAGGAATGGCTCCCGTTCGTGAAGGAGTGCAGGGCAAAACCGTGGCTGCTCCCAACCAGTCCCCTGCGGGGAATGGAAATTCTTAAGCCGCTCATTGCCGCCATCAACGGTGTTGCTCTGGGGGGAGGTCTGGAGGTGGCCCTTTGCTGTGACTTGAGGATAGCCTCGGAAAAGGCCCGATTCGCCTTTCCGGAGGCGCGACTGGGCATCCTTCCCCGCCTGGGCGGCACCAGCAGGCTGCCCATGAACGTCTCCTGGTGTCACGCCGCGGAAATCCTCTTTCTCGGCAAGGCCATCGACGCCCGGGAGGCGTATCGGATCGGCCTGATCAACAGGGTAGTCCCACCGGATCAGGTCCTTCCTTCGGCCAGGGAGTGGGCCAAAGAACTGTGCAGCGCGGCTCCTCTGGCCCTCAGGAGCATCAAAGAGGCCATGCTGCGATCCAGAGGCAGATCGCTGGATGAGGCCCTCTGGATCGAAAACGCCCTGGGAATGCCCCTTTACGATACCGAGGATTACGAAGAAGGGAGAAATGCCTTCAAAGAAAAGCGACCCCCCGTTTTCAAGGGAAGATAGGCAGGCAGGATGAAGGACATCCTTCTTCCCATGTTAAAAAGGGAAACTCTTTCCCCTGTGATCCCTCGATGATTGAGGTCCTTTACACCCATTTTCATTCCATGCTCGGCGAAGACCGGTGGAAGAGCCTCCTCCAACAGGTGCCCCCCGAGTGCCAAGGAGAGATCCTTCGATTTCGAAGATGGCAGGATCGGCATGCCCGGCTCTTTTCCAGGCTGATTCTCATGGAGGGCCTCAAAAAATACGGCTGCGGGCCGGAGACGCTTCGAGAGATCTCTTCCACGGCTTATGGAAGGCCCTTTCTGAGGGGCCCCGTCGACTTTAACATCTCCCACTCCGAAGAGTACGTGGTCTGCGCGGTATCCGACCGGGGCCGTGTCGGCATCGACATCGAACAGATCCGCCCGGTGGCGCTGGAGGACTTCAAAAGAGTGCTTCGCCCGGAGGAATGGCGGGAGATCGAGCGCTCGGAGAGACTTGACGAGCGCTTTTTCACGTACTGGACCATCAAGGAGAGCGTGATCAAGGCCCATGGACAGGGGCTTTCCACACCCCTGCAGGATGTCTATATGGATCAAGACCAGGCCATCCTGTACGATACCAGATGGTTCGTACATCATCTGAAGATCGCAGAGGGATACCTCTGCCATCTGGCAGTTGAGCGAGAAGGTTCCGAGATAAGCATCAGCCCCGTACTGTTCTCTGAGAGGGGTCTGACAGGTTCCCGTGCGCCAATCCCAACCAAGAAAAAAGGGTTCACGGTTTGACCGTAAACCCTTGATTCTTATGGTGCCGAGACACAGAATCGAACTGTGGACACGGGGATTTTCAGTCCCCTGCTCTACCGACTGAGCTATCTCGGCAGGATGGGTGGATTATAGGCAGGTTGACGTATGAGGTCAAGATGAAACTGCACGGGCTGATTACTTGCGATCCGAATCCTCCATGTCCAGATCCAGATCCAGGTTATCCAGATCCAGGGCCACTTCCTGGCTTTCATCGTGGGTCGGTTCCTCCACAGCCTCCTCATCCTCCAGCAGCAGGGCGAAATCCTCTTCTTCCGCCTTTTCCTCAGTCGCAGCGGGAGCGACTTCCGGCTCCAGTGGAAGATCCTCCACCTCGAGCGGCTTTTCCTCCTGTGCAAGGGAAGCGACCGCGTCTCCGATCTCCAGTTCTCCCGTCTCATTCACCTTCAGGTCATCCAGGTTGAGGGTGATCTCTCCCTTCTCCTCCAGGTCCAACGGCTCTTCCATTTTCAGGGGCATGCTGTCCAGGTCCATGACCAGTTCACCGGTCTGCTCGGGCTCCGCCCTGGACTCACGCCGGGGCTCTTCCAGGGAGAAATCCTCCATCTCAATGCCTAACTTCTCCCCCTCCTCCGAGATCGAGGCCAGAAGACTCTCCTCTTCCTTCTCCGCGGCATCCTCGGACAGATCTCCCAGATCCAGAGCGATCTCCTGATCCTGCCCTGGTTCGCCTCCAATGAGCTCCGGCATGCCGCCATCATCGGATAGGGAAATCCCTTCAAGTTCCGGGGCAGCCTCTTCACCGGACATGGCCTGCTCGTCCGCCGGAACCTCCAGATCCAGATCCAGGGAAGGCTCCTCCATGGAAATCTCCGGTTCGCTGATCCCTTCCGTGGCCTCTTCGGCGTCCATATCCAGCCCCAGGTCAAGCTCTTGGGAATCATGCAGCATCATCTCTCCGCTCTCAATGGCGGCAGAATCGCCCAGGGAGATTTCATGCTCTTCATGCATGACCGCCATCTCGGTAGAGGCGCTCATGTGCATCCCGGATTCACCCGCCTCACCCAGCAGGGCCCCCAGCAGGGCCGGCGGTTCAGGCCGGAAGGCCGGAAGGTTCAACTTCTGCTGTTCGGCGCTGATATCCTTGTTGCACCTGGGACAAACCTGGTTATAGTCAAAGCTAATAAAACCACATTTGGGGCACTTCATAGCTTGCTCCTATTTCTATTTTTAGCTATCAAAGCCTGCATCATCTGAACCAGGTTTACATATTTCTAACACATGAAAATGGTGAATTTTAAATAACATAATTTTTGCTATTCGTCAAGTATTTAAGTATTTGGATGATGATTGATCTAAATTCTAATTGGTTTTGATCATCCCGACATGCATCAGGACCTGCCCTGATACACTCCTTCATAGTCCAGGGTGCTCAGTGGGTCGCTCTGGAGAAAGACATGGGCCTGGACCACCTCGCCCACAAAGAGGCTGTGATTCCCCGGCTCGTACTTCGCCCTCACCTCGCATTCGACACAAGCGATGCACTCCTGCAGGATGGGGGAACCTGTCTTTCCACGAACCCATGAGAGAGACTCGAACTTGGCTTGAGGGTCGGGTCCCTTGAATCGACGGATCAGATTTTTCTGGTTGCGGTCCAGTACGTGAAGGGCGAAGGCCCGGCTTTTTTCCACAAGAGCATGGGAATAACGGTTGGGATGAATCGCAACCATGATCAGGGGCGGCTCATGGGAAACCTGGGACGCCCAGGAGGCGATCATGCCGTTGATCTGCGCTCCCTGGGCGGAGGTGAGCACATAGATGCCGTAAGTCATGCGGCCCAGGGCGTCCTGCCACGTTTTGTCCATAAGCTCCCCCTCTGCTAACCTGTGCAGCGCCGGATCGCCTCCCTGGCCATGCGGTCGCACCTCTCATTTTCCGGATGGCCCGAATGGCCTTTGATCCACTTCCACTCCACACGGTGACGGTCACAGAGATCCCGAAGAGTCTCCCAGAGATCCCTGTTCAATACGGGCTTCTTGTCCGCAGTCATCCAGTCTTTCCTGACCCACCGGGGCAGCCACTCCGTCATTCCTTTGACCACATAATTGGAGTCCGTGACCACCCTCACCCGGCAAGGTCTCTTCAAGCGCCTGAATGCCTCAATAATGGCCGTCATCTCCATGCGGTTGTTGGTGGTCTGCCTTTCGCATCCGGAGAGTTCTTTCATCTCCTCCCCGTATCTGAGGATCGCCCCATAGCCGCCCGGCCCGGGGTTTCCGCTGCAGGCGCCATCTGCGAAGATCTCCACCCGTCTGGTATCCTGTTCCTTCTCCTTCCGCACAGCCATATCTCCTCCAGCACTGGCAGACACTCGCGGACCCGCTACTTCCTGAATTTCCCCCTGATTCGAATGCTCACCTCAGGCCTCTCGGGGTAGTTGGTCTTCAGCTTCAGAAACCCGTAGTAGATTCCCGGCCGACCCGGCTGGCTGGTGAAATGAGCCCGGTAGCATTTGCCGGGTTGAACCTCCTCCAGGGTATAGGCCACCTTCCCTTCCAGATCGAAAAAGGACGGTTCAAGGCGCAGGGCCTTGCTTTTCTCGGCCCTGATTTCCACCATCGTCTGTGCGAC
>JAFGPH010000190.1 GCA_016926135.1 Deltaproteobacteria bacterium | reverse complement strand
CGTGCTTATCTTCTTCCACTTTTCTCCCCGGGCATTCCAATCCGCCTCTCAGAACAGACATGACTCCAGGCTCGGTAGCGGGGACATTCTTGACCAAATGGACAAACTGCTCTGTCACGGTTCAGGGGTCTCGTCCTGGGCGTTCCTGACACCATGGATTGAATGAAAGACCGCTTTCTGTCGACCCTATAGGAAGAAAGGAGAACCCCTCTCTGGAATGAGAATCGAGGTTTCGCTTCCAAGTCGATGCCAACCCCTGCAATGGGTTCACAGAAGCCCCCGCACTTGTTGATCCGAAACGGACGGCTTTCAACGCATTCAGGGATTCGCCATTTCTGCTCACTCCCGAAAGCCTGGTGTTTCCCGACACGCAGCCGGTTCTTGACGTGCTGCGGCACCTGGTGGCCGAGATGGATCGCCGGTACCTCCTGTTCTCGGAGAAAGGCGTGCCCGACCTGTCCGCGTACGCGGGTTCGCCGGGCCAGGTGCCGCCCCGAATCGTCTGCGTGTGCGATGAGTACTACGCCCTTGTGGCCGGCGATCCCAAGAGACGAAAGCAGATTGAGGTCCAGATCAACCTTCTGGGCGCCAAAGCGAGGGCTGCAGGAATTCATCTCATCCTGGCCACCCAGCAACCCAGCCGGGAGGTCGTCAAAGGGGCCCTGGACTCCAACATACCGGCCCGGGTGGGCCTCATGATGGTGAAAGGGGAGGAATCCAGAATGCTGCTGGGCCAGACTGGGGGCGAGAACCTCCTGGGCAAGGGGGATCTCCTGTTCCGGGATGTGGGCGATCCGGTACGTTTGCAGGCCCCGCTCATCAGTGACACCGACATCAGGAAGGCCGCCCGATGTTGAACTGAATTCTCCCGCATGCCCAATCCAAAGCCTGTCAACTTTGCTTTTTCGAGGTCCCAAGGTCTGCGGACCTCTGTCTGGGTGAGTCAGGCTTTCGAAAGCGGGCGAATGGTGCAGCAGGTAGTCTTCAACACGGCCATTTGATAATGGAAAGCATTGGTGTCCAAAATCGGTTTCCGCTCCGGGCATGGGTGCAGTGATTTCAACAGTCTGCTTTGAGAGGAGTAGGGTTTCTCGGGAAAGGTTAGCCGTGATTGGTGTGCAGGCAGGGCTTCGAGGCATTGCCTCTGCTACGTTCGCCACGCCGTCCATGGCTTCGCTCACTGCGGATTTCGGCCCTTGCGCTCTCCTGCTCCAGGGCCGAAATACGCCGCAACCAGCAATACCCCTCGCACCTGCCTTTCGCCCAAACCGATTTTGGACAGGCATGAATGGAAAGATACTCGGTTTCGCCTGATAGCAGATATCCCTCCCACCAAAATCTTCATGAACACAGCCTTTTTTAGATATCCCAGAAGATAGGTCGCCCCCCGCCGATGAGCATTGCACCCACCTGAGCGACCCTTCATAGAAGTCTGGATCAATGCTGGTGGCGTTTCAACTTCTCGATCTTAACAAATCCTTGGAGTTGAAAAAGCCCTGGGTCTCCTGTGACCAGAACGGCATTGTGTTGTTTGGCCTCGGCAGCGGCAAAGGCGTCTGCATAGGAGATGGGAAACTGCACCTTGAGGGCGGCAGCGGCCAGAACGATTTCATCGGTCGCGGAAAGGATCGTTATAGACAATCGGGAAAGGGTTTTTAGCGTTTGATCGGCCTCGACTCTTCCCTTGACCCTCCGCTTCCGGGATAGGAGTTGACAGCAAATGGGAAGGAAAGTAAGGAGAGGGGAAATGGAATGCCTGCTTGTCAGCGAGAGGCTGACTCACTCTGAGGTAGTCGAGGTCAAGTCGAGAAGGTCATACGTCAAGGAGGATCCATCGGGAGACAGGTTCGTCCGTTCTTCCGTGGCCGGGAGCGCAACGGTAATTTAATGACTGAGACTTCAAAAGCAAACGCAAGAATGATCTTCGCACTGACCCTTGCCCACTTCACAGGTGACTTCTACGCGTCTTTTGTGAACCCGCTCCTGCCGGTGTTCCTTGAGGAGTTTTCCCTTTCTCTGGCACAGGTCGGCCTCATCGCAGGCATAAGCCGAGTCCTGGCCTTTATTGTCCAGCCGGCAGCAGGATATGTGGCCGATCATTACCGCACCAGGGCATTCGTCCTCGGCGGCCCCCTCCTCGTTATGGTCTTCATCTCTCTTGTGGGAACGGCAGAGAGCTTTCTGCTCCTCGTTCTTTTCATCGCGATCGGATCCATTGGTCAGGCCATGTTTCATCCCACACTGGCCGGGATGATTTCCTCTTATTCAGGCCGCAACCGTGGGCTCTGCATGTCCATCTTCAATATGGGAGGCACCCTGGCTTTCGGGCTGGGCCCGTTATTCATCACTGCCCTTGTCGCATCTTTTGGACTCCGTGCCTCCCCGGTCGCCATGATCCTTGGCTTGCCGCTGATGATCGTTCTCTTCAGGATGATCCCCCTTCCCCAGGGAGAGGCCCTCCGCAGCACCGGTTTCATCGGTTCCATCAGAGAGGCCATGGGTGCAGCCTGGAAGTCGATCGTGCTCCTTGGGTTGGTGGCTATCCTGCGGGCGTTTGTGAGCCAGTCCTTCATGGCCTTTGTCCCTGTTCTCTACGCGAAAGAGGGCTACTCCCTGATCGCTATCGGTACAATCGTCTCGCTTTTCACCGTGGCCGGTGCAATCGGCGGGCTCCTTGCCGGGCACCTCTCGGACCGGTTCGGATACAAGCGTGTCTTCATGCTCTGTCACTCTGCCGCAACGCCGATCCTGTACCTACTGCTGCTTCTTCCGGGAGACTGGATTTTCTGCACGGCCTTCATGGCCGGGGGCCTGGCCATGGCGACCCTGCCCCTCAGTGTGGCGTGGGCCCAGGAGATGGCCCACAAAGGAAAATCCATGGTTTCGAGCCTTATGATGGGCTTTGCCTTTGGAGTTGGAGGCATGATGAGCCCCCTGACCGGGAAGCTCGCCGAGATTTTCTCTATTCGTTCTGTCCTTGGTTGTCTTGCGATCATACCCCTTCTGACGATCGCCCTCGTCTATTTCCTGCCATCCGCCCCTTCTCCTGAGCAACCCGCCCGCGCTTAAGGCCCACCTCTCGCCCCGTCGGATAGGAGAGGGCGCTGTGTCAGTGTTTGATTTTTTGTTCATATTGCGGTATCGAACAATGAACGGATCAATGAAGAGAAGGAGAGAAGGCTCTTTGGGCCGCTATCCATAACCGTTCTTTAGCGAGGAAAAGATGGGAACACGAATATTTGTTGGTGAAAAGAGACAAAAAACGTTTGACGGTGAAAAGAGGACAGGAATTTTTGATGGTACAAAGACTGCAAGACTGGGCACTGGGAAGAACCCCGCTGTCGTCCATGTGCAAACAGAAGAAAGAATGAAAGAAGTAGCATCCATATTCGAAAAAAACGGCTGGGAATACAGAATTGAATTGGAACGGGATAAACCAGAGAATATCGACGATTTAGAGAGGTTGTTGAATCCACCCAAACCGAAGACAGCCGAAAAGAAGGTTGGACGCAATGAGCCGTGCCCATGCGGAAGCGGAAAGAAGCATAAGAAATGCTGTGGTCGATAATGCATCTTTTCAGTGGCAGGAGACGAGCCCGTCATATCGGTGTCCCGGAAAGATCCTCTCCAAGAGGGATGCCTTTCCCACTTGAGGGGGGCCCGCCCATTCCCGGCAAACAAAAAGGGGCAGCCGAGATCGACTGACCCCTTGCCTTTATCTGGTGGGCCTGGAGTGATTCGAACACTCGACCAATTGATTAAAAGAGGTGAACCCCGGGTTTCCTAACATCCCCGAAACAGATAACATTTTGGAATTGCTATTTTTATTATTATCCGATCTTTGCTGATTTTCCACCTTTTGGCAGGTTTTGGAAGAATTTCCTCATACGGATTCTCACACGCAAAACGGCCTCTCCTATGTCTATGCCGAAGAGGAGAAAGACCTGAGGGCGGATCTCTGTGCGCGCCGCGGCCGGGGATCAGGACCCTGGGCGCAAGGTATCACGTCGCACCCGTCATTCCCATCCTGGACGAACTGGTGATCTCCCACCTGGCCATGGCCGCCAACGGCGGAACCCCCAGGGCGCAGGGCTAACCTCTCACCACTTTCAGGGTGGTGATGTCCACTACGTTGTTTTTCCCGATACTCTTGTAGTACCACTGCCTGTCTTCGACCGAATAGATCAGGCTCCAGTTCTGTTTTGACGACAGCTCGCGTTCTTTGCCCTTGGTGGTCGTCACCACAAAGGCGAACCCTTCATCCGGTTTGACCGTGATTCTGTTTCCCACGGGGGTATAGATGATCCCGTCATAGGAGTTACCCCATTCTGCCGGGTCCAGCCCGATGTCGGAAAACCTGTAATCCCCAAAGCTCCTGGGATACCTGCCGTTCTTCTTGTAGAAGTCCTCGATCAAACGGGTCATCGCCCCTGTGATCTCCTCAAATGTGGAGCCCAGGCTGGTCAGGAGTTTTTCCACTTCCTTTGCCTGCCCTTCCCCATGCACAGAGCAGATGACCCTGGGATACCCGGCGTCTTTCGGGTCCGAAACAACCCACACGTAGACGCCGCCCGACGGGCAGGACCACCTCTCATCGATCTTGAGGTTCACTGAATTGTGCCCCAGAAAATAGGTTTCTTCCTCCATCTGGATGTAATAGCGGTGCGCCGCGCACCGCGCTTTGCGCGCCTTTTCCTGGTATGCGGCATAGTGGGGTATGGCCATGGAAGCCAGGGCCCCCAGGATCGTGATCACCATGACCACCTCGATCAGCGTAAAGCCCGCCGAATCCCTTCTGTTGAGCGCCTTCATGGGATCACCTCGGGCACCGGACGGTTCTTGCTCGCCCGAATCTCCTTGAAGCCGTGCTTTTCAGGGTTGGGGCACCGTACCACGGTATCCGATCCAATCCTCGTCACCACATAGGGCCTCTTGCTCTCAGGGCACACAAGATGCTGCCCGGGCGGTTTACCCTCCTGGAGCAGCTTCGTCACCCGCCACAGGTTGGAAATGCATTGATCCGTCGCTGCATCCGTTTCATAGGTCCCGATCCTGACCGGCTTTTCCCCTTCAAACCCCGACATCACCCTGGGGGCCTGAAACGCCATGACCGCAAGGCCGAGCCCGATCATTGCCCACTGGGCAAGAAACCACCATCTCTGCATCCTGTCCTTCTTCTCTTCCCGGCTCCGTTTCCTCGCCTCTTTCTCTTCCAGGCGTTGATCCATCCCCGTCGCGGCCTCTTCTGCGGATACCAGGGCAATACAGCGGCTGCACAGGGTCTTCCCCTCCCCATGAGGAATAGCACACTCCGCGCAGAGGACCTTGCCGCACTTCGAGCACTCGGCCACGGCCTCCCTCTCAGCATGGTATGCACACTTCATGATCCGCCTCCGTTCAATTCCCGGCCGACCGGTCGAGGAGCCTCTGGACACGGGCCAGAAGCCTCTTGGGGTCCACCGGTTTCGTAAGGTAGTCGTCCGCTCCGGCCTCCATCCCCTTCACCTCGGAATCCACCTCGTCCTTGGCCGTGAGCATGATGATCGGAATGTACCTTGTGGCAAGCTGGGATCTCAGTTTCCTGATCAGGGCCATCCCGTCCATCCTGGGCATGAGAAGGTCGGTGACCAGGAGGTCCGGTCTCTCCGTCAGGGCCAACTTCAGGGCATCCACGCCGTCCTCCGCGGTCAGGACCAGGAAACCCTCGGCCTCCAGGCAGTTGCGGAGGATCTTGCGTATGATCTCGCTGTCGTCCGCCACCAGGAGCTTCTTCGGCCTCGAGATGGCCAGGGAAGGTCGCTCTTCCTCATTCGGCGAAACCTCCTCGGGCACTGGCTCCGCCGCAACCATCGCTTCCAGGCCCGCCTTTCCGGTCACCTCCTCCAGGTCCGGAGGGGCCACGCGAAAAACCTCTTCAATGGTCGTGAGCCCTTGCAGCACCTTGCTGATGCCGTCCACGGTCATGGACCGGAAACCTTCCCTCTCCGCTGCCTTCCTCAAGGCCACCAGGGATGCCTTCGGCTCGATGACCTCCCTCATGGACAGGGTGATGGGCAGGATTTCATATACCCCGAGTCTTCCGGCATATCCGGTGTACTGACATGCCTCGCAGCCCGCCCCCTTCCAGAAGCCCGGGTTCTTCTCGTATTCCATGAGGGGTCCCAGCCTTCTCAGGATCTGAGGCGTGGGAGGATCAGGCACCTTGCATTTCTCGCAGATCCGTCTCACCAGTCGCTGACCCACGACCGCCACGAGGGAAGAGGAGATCAGGAATGCCTCCACACCGAGGTCCAGGAGCCTGGCCACGGCAGAGGCCGCGTCGTTGGTGTGCAGGGTGGAAAGCACGAGGTGACCGGTCTGGGCCGCCTGAAAGGCGATGGAGGCGGTCTCCCCGTCCCTTATCTCTCCTACCATGACGATGTCCGGGTCCTGACGGAGAATGGATCTGAGGCCTGACGCGAAGGTAATCCCGGCCTTGGGATTGATCTGGACCTGATTCACCCCCTTGATCTCAAACTCCACGGGGTCTTCCACCGTGATGATGTTCACCTTGGGTGTATTCAGCCGGTTCAGACAGGCGTACAGGGTGGTGGACTTTCCGCTGCCGGTGGGGCCTGTGACCAGAACGAGCCCCTGGGGCATGGCGATGGCATTCTCAAGGCTCGCCAGGTTCCGGGCCGACAGTCCAAGGTCTTCGATGCCGACCCTGGCGCTCTCGGGATTCAGGATACGAACGGCCACCTTTTCCCCGTAAGACGTGGGGATCGTGGACACCCTGAGATCGTAGCTTCTCTCTCCGTACCTGACCTGGCACCTCCCGTCCTGGGGCTTTCTTCGAATGGAGATATCCATATTGGATATGATCTTGATCCTCGAGACCAGGGCCGGGTGCACATGCCTGTCCGTCTGCATGATCTCCCGCATGATCCCGTCTATCCGGTAACGAACGATAACAGCCGTCTTCTGGGGTTCGATATGGATGTCGCTCGCCCTGATCTTGATCGCGTCCACGAGGATGGCATTCACGAACCTCACCACAGGGGGCCGCTCCGTGAGCGCCCTGATGTCCTCCTCCTCCTCTTCCTCCTTTCTGATGACGGGCACAACCTGGAGCGCCTCGTCCAGGGCCGGTCCGGAATCCAGATCCTTCCTGAGGCCCTGTTTGGGATAGTGTTTTTCGATGGCACGGAGGATTTCTCTCTGTGAAGCGACGGCGATACGGACGGGCATTCGGGTCACGAAGCGCAGGTCGTCCACGGCATAGGGCTCCAGCGGGTTGGCCATGGCCACCGTGATACCGTCATCATCCGCCTTTACGGGAATCAGCAGGTAGTTTTCCGCTATCTCGGCGGGCACCAGGGAAATGACCGTTTGGGGGATCTCCAGCTTCTCGAGGCGCAGAAGGGGGATGTCAAACTGCCTGGAGAGGGCCTTGGCGATCTGCTCGTCATCGGCCACCCCCATGTCGATGAGCACCTGGCCGAGTTTCTTCTTCTTGATCTTCTGGACGTCCAGGGCCTTTGAGAGAATCTTCTCATCGATGAGCCCGGCCTCGACCAGAAACTCCCCCAGCCTCTTTCGCTTCTTGGGACCTGTCTGTGGCCCGCCATCTTGCTGCATGGCTTTCATGAATCCCCCCTCTGCGTTCCACTCATGGAATTGAGAATTGAATATTAAGATTCATGATTCCATTGTTCCTCCAATACTCAATTCTCACTATTCAATTCTTCTTCGCGTTTCACACTG
>JAFGPH010000189.1 GCA_016926135.1 Deltaproteobacteria bacterium | reverse complement strand
TTTGTGGACAATTCCCTGGATAGCCCGGACAGGGATTACAGCGATTACCGGGTTATCCTGAATTACGATTTCTAGTCCTTCAGTCCCCTGAACCTGCACCAGTACTCATACTTAAAGGGCCACTCCTCCCGGCGGTAGGTGATGAGGTTTTTCATCCGCTCCTTGAACGCGTTCATCCGGAGTTCCACGTCCGGCCGGAGGGCCTTCTCCTGCCAGGCGGCCACATCGACCCTCACTCGATCCGATATTGGATATTCACGTCGATATCCTTCCGGATGGAGTGGTATACGGAGCAGTACTTGTCGCGGGAAAGGGAAATGGCCCGTTCCACCTTCTTGGGTGTGATCCCTTCTCCTGAGACGTGGATCAGCATGTCAAAGGACTTGTAATACTGGGGTGGATCGAGGTTTCTGGCACCCTCTATGCTCATCTCGTATCGGGAGATCTCACAGCGCATCTTGCGAAGGATATGAACCACATCGATGGAAATGCACCCGGCTACACTCAGAAGCAGGGTTTCGGTGGGGGAACATCCCTCTTCATATCGGACGTCAAACTCCACCTCATAACCCCGCTGGGTCGTTCCCACGAAGTAGAGATCCCTCTGAAGCGTCACCCGGCCCTTGTTTACAGGCAGGATCTCCTTCTTGTATTCATTGAGATCCGGGCTCTGCTCATGGTTTCCAGACTTTTCGGTTTCAGCCATGCTTCCCTCCTCAACGTATCATGTTCAGCTCGCCCCCATCACTCAGGGACCATCCGTGCGTCCAGGACGGCTGTTGTTTGACCTATCTTCCAATTTCGTCAACGTTTCTTCAAATACCGCTCGATCTCCTGCCTGTGTCTGGCTACGTAATCGCAGCTAGGCTCTTCACCACATTTTCGACATTTGAGGTCGTAGGTGGAATTGATGATTTGGCACCGTGGGCAGGTGCAGCTCTTCCTGCCTTCTTCAAGCCACGCTTTGTAGCCAATGGATTTGCTTCGCTCAAGATTGGCCCACAGTTCAATCCGATGAGGCCTTGCGGCTTGAAATCGCCTCAGATCGTCGCAGGGATAGTCCTCACATTGGCTGCAGAAGTCGATGCCTCGCTGAGCTGCGCAAGTAAACATCCTGCATTTCTCTGAATGCATGTATGGATTATTGAGGAATGAGGCGCACATCAAAGCACGCCGCAACGAAGAAAGATGAAGCGCAACGCAGCAGATGGACTTTTTAGGAAGCCGTCAACAGTGTTGTGTCCCACAAATACCTTAACCTATTCTCGTGCCGAGTAGGGAACCGTCCACCACCAAAGGGCCGCGCTCACTTCTCCAGGCTCTTCAGTGCATCCAGGATCCCCAGGACCGAACCGGGGGAGACGCCGATCCCCACCTTTGTGGAACTCCCCTTGGTCTCCGTGCTCACGGAACCATCGGGATTCCGGCGGGAAGTGGTGTGACTGGAGTCTTTGAGGGTCTTCTCTTTGCTCACTACCGGCCAGGGAAGCTCGGTTAGGGCGCGATACTCGGAGGCGGTCCGGCTGCCTGTCCGGTCCGATCCTGCGGCAGGGACCTCCCCGCCCTGGGGCGGGTTTCCCACGACCCATTCCCCGCGGCCTGCCCGATAGGCCGGGTAGACGCGGGTGACCTTTTCGGCACCCTTCTGGGCCCCGATCCTGAAGTTTCTCACAACAACACCATTTTCGGTCCTGGAATCCTCGGGTTCCACGGCAAAGGAGAAACCCGTCTTGTCGTTTGTCCAGACCGACGGATGCCCCGTGGCGGACGTCTCCAGCGAGCTCTCCAGCATGTGCTCATCGCTTGCGTCCATGACGTCCAGGGGCGAAACGTTCTTCCCGAGACTTTTGGCCGCCTCACCCTCCGTGCTCTTGCTTGGAAAACCCCCGGCAGGAACAAGTGTGACGGACACCGTCGTGGGAACCAGCGCATAGGCCTCCCCCGTTGATCGGTCCGAATTCATCTTCATCACTGCACTGTTCAGACCCATGGCCGCGTTGTTGAAGAAGGTGCCGGAGTTGACCCCGGAGTTGATGGCGTTGACCAGGGCCGTCTCGCTCTGATACTCGCGCCTTACAGGCACATCATGCTGCCGGTACCCTTCTTTCTGAAGGGTCAGAATATGGTCCTGGTTGCGGGTCATCTCCACCGTGCACGGGGTCGTGCAGGATAGTTTGCCGTCCACCAGGGCCTGCGCGCCCGAAGGATTGGTGGATACCGGAATCCGCTGGGTCGCGATGGTCGGTGCACAGGAACAACAGACCAGGACGACGCAGAGCGCAGGCAAAACCTTTTTCATGGCTTCTCTGGTATTCATGGAACATCCTCCTTATGGCATATGGACCTCCATCGCTTAACCCTTTACTCACCCCTGAGGGCCTTGATTTCCGCGATGAGGGCCGGCAGCACCTTGCGCAGATCCCCCACAATGCCGTAGTCCGCATACTGGAAGAACTCCGCCTTCGGGTTCTTGTTGATGGCGACGACGATCTTCGATCCGGTCATGCCCGCCGTGTGCTGCACGGCGCCAGACACGCCGCAGGCCACATAGAGTTCGGGGCGGACGGTCCGGCCGGTCTGCCCCACCTGCGAATCATGGGTAAGCCATCCCGCCTCCACGGCCATGCGCGTGGCCGCCACCTCCGCATCCAGGAGGCGGGCCAGATCCGTGATCAGGTCAAAGGTTTCCCGATCCGCCCCGCCCATCCCGACACACACCAGGCGCTCCGCATCCTCTATGGCGATGCCCTCGCTTTCCGCCTCGACCGTCTCGAGGATCTTCACCCTCACGTCCTCTTCCCTGAGGTGAACCTTCAGGGGGACGACCTCGCCGCTCCTGCCGTCGTTCCTTTCGGGCAGGGGCATGACGCCGGGCCTGACAGTGGACATCTGTGGCCTGTGGTCCGGGCAGATGATCGTGGCCAGCACATTGCCCCCGAAGGCGGGCCGGGTCGAAACAAAGAGCCGGTTCTCCTCGTCGATATCCAGGCCCGTGCAGTCCGCGGTGCAGCCCGCATTCAGACGGAAGGAGAGTCTCGGGGCCAGGTCCCTGCCGATGGGTGTTGCCCCCACGATGAGCACCTCGGGTTTCCTCTCAAGCACCGCTGCGGCGACGATATCCGCATAGACCTCGGTCCTGTAGTCGCCCAACAGGGGATCATCTGCCACCAGGACCGTGTCCGCACCATAAGCGATGAGTTCCCGGGGCAGGGATTCCAGCGATTCCCCCAGCACGATCGCCGTGAGCTTCACCCCCAGTTTCCCTGCCAATTCCCTTCCCTTGCCCAGGAGTTCCAGCGAAACCCTTGCAGGCCTGCCCCGGTCCTGTTCCACAAAAACCCAGCACCCCCGGTACTGACTCGTGTCAACACCCACCGCCATATCAGGTCACCTCACAAAATGAACTTTTCCCTGAGCACGCGGACCAGTCCTGCCGCCGCCTCGCCGGGTTCCCCTTCGAGAATCTCCACTCTTCCCTTGAGCATCTTTGGGGAGAACACCTTTCTGAGCCGCGTGGGGGAGCCACCCAGACCGAATCGCCCGGGATCTCCGTCCAGGCCATCCGGTTTCCACACGGGGATATCCTTTTCGTAGGCCTCCATGATGGTATCCATGGGGGCGATCCTCGGCTCGTTGATCTCCCGCTCCACGGTCACGAGGGCCGGAAGGGACGCCTCCAGAACCCTCTGGAGCTTCCCCAGCTTCTGCCTGATCCGTACCCTGCCGCCCTCCACGATGTTCAGGGATACGGCATAGGTCAATTGGGGGACATGGAGGAACTCGGCCAGTTGGGGACCGACCTGCGCGGTCATTCCGTCCATGGCCTCTTTGCCGCAGACCACCAGATCCCAGGGCGCCATTTTGCGGATGGCCAGACCGAGGGCATAGGTGGTTGCCCAGGTGTCCGAACCCGCAAACCCCTTGTCCGTCAACTGCACGGCCCTGTCGGCACCCATGGCCAGGGCCTCCCGGAGGGCCTCTTCCACCTGGGACGGCCCCATGGAGAGAACGCTGACCTCCCCACCGTGCGCTTCTCTCAATTGGAGGGCCGCTTCGATGGCGTTCCGGTCATTGGGGTTGATGATGCTGGGGATCCCCTTTCGGATGAGCGATCCGGTTTCCGGGTCCCACTTGACCTCCTTCACGTCCGGGACCTGCTTGATACAAACGATGATGTTCATGGGGCCTCCATACCCGATCAGAATCGATCCAGATCCTTAGCACATGCCATCCTGCGTCATCGTATCTATGAAAAGGTGTGCTTAGGAGCCCTTCAGAAGGGCCATGCCTGCGATGGTCTTGTTGATCTCCAGGCTCGAGGCAACGACCCCCTGGTGCATGGCGAGGCGGTGAAGCCTTTCCACCTTGTACTCCTTGCTGTATCCGTAGGACCCATGGATCTGGACGGCCATGCGGGTGACCTCCTGGATGGTCGGGGTGGTGAAGACCTTCAGCTCGGAGGAATCCGACTCAAACGGCTGGCCTTCGTCCTGCTTCCATGCGGCTCTCCATACCATCAACCGGCATGCCTCCAGCTTCGCCTTCATCTCCGCCAACATCCACGTGAAACCCTGCATGTAGCCGATGGGCACCTTTCCGACGGTTCTTTCCTTGCAGTACCTGACCGACTCCTCCAGGGCCGCCTGTCCGGTTCCGACCATGCCCGCAGCCTGCTGGATCCTCTCGCCCGCAATCCACCGGAGCAGGATACTGAAACCGTTCCCGGGTTGGCCCAGGATGTTCCCTGCGGGCACGCGGACATCCTTCAGGAACACATCGCAGGTGTCCGATCCCTCCAGCCCCATCATCCTGTAGTGCCCGGAGCACGAATACCCCTCGGCGCCCTTGTCCACGATGAAGGCCGTCACGTCCTTCTTCTCCCCCTGCAGGGTGGCGTCCCTGCAATAGTAAATGCCGTATCCGGGCTTGTTGCCCATGCTGATGAACCGCTTGGTGCCGTTCAGCAGGAAGGCGTCCCCGTCCGGCTCTGCCGTGGAGGTAAGTGCCCTGGGGTCCGATCCGGTTCCCGGCTCCGTGAAGGCCGTGGTGGCCCATGCGGTCCCGTCGCACAGGGGCGGAATGAATCTCCTCTTCACCTCCTCCGAGCCAAAGAAGTGAATGGTTTCCGCCACGCTGTTGTTCATCATCAGGGGGAGGAAACAGGTCGACCCCGTTTTCCCCAGTTCTTCGCACAGGAGAATACAGTTCAGGTTGGTGGTCCCCACCCCGCCGTAGTCCTTCGGAACCATGAGCCCCAGCATCCTGGACCGGGCAAAGGTTTGCATCACGTCCGGGGGGTAATCGTCGTGCTCGATCATGTACCCGTCGATTCGGGGCACTTCGCGGGCGCAGAAGTCCCTTGCGGACTTCACCATCATTTCACTGACACGGGAGAGACTGAATTCCATGGCGCACTCCTTTCGCATGTGGGACGGTGAAAATTTGGGCTACCGGCACGATCCCATTCTGTATATAAAATCCCGCCTTGTTTTGAAAACGAAAAACAACCCCCATGGCGGAGATCATTCCCTCCGATCGGATTTGACACCTACACACATTCAATGCGGGCTCGGGTTTGGGAGGGACTCACAGCGGACGGATCCTTACATCCTTCAGGTAGGGGTTGCCAAAATCGGTCATGTCGCCGATCCGGGCCTTTCCGTCCGATACGAAACGGGCCGAGAGGGGTTTTGCGTGCTTCTCGGACAGGCCCCGAATGAGTCGAAGCACCTCCAGGATCCTGTCGGGGTCCTCGTCGATCCCGACCGGATAGGTGTCCACGCCGAGGCCAGAGTGGAGAGAGAGAAAAAGGTTTCTCTCCACCGTGAATTCTCCTGCCTCGTACTCGTCCGCCAGTTCGAAGTCCTCCAGGCAGGGGAGCATCAGGCCGCAAAGCCCTACGGGCCTGGGGTTCTCTTCCTCCAGAAAGCGGGTGAGTTTCAGGAACAGGTCCGTGGTGACGGCACTGGAGAAGCTCCCGCAGAGCCTCTTGACAAAATGAACCAGGCTGCTCTTTCCCCTGAAAAGCGGTGCCACAGAGGAGTCGATTCCCAGGAATCCCGGGTGCTCATCCAGGATCCCAACCATCTCCCGCCAGACCTCCCTCATGGCATCCATCCACTCTCCCAGGGTCGTGCAGTTTTCGGCGAGGTCCGTGGACTGGAGCCCCAGGCTGAAGCCCGGCCGATCAAAGGCGGCGGACGGAAAGAAGGGGCTGGAGGGGCGGTTGTGGAAGGTATAGGCAAAAAGGAATGTCCTGGCGGGCGATTCACGGATGATGCGCTGAAGCACCTCTACCTCGGCCGGACCGACAGCGGCACTCGCATCCAGGTTGAAAGACACCCTGGATGCACGCAGGAAATCCCCCAGTTGGGTCTGCGCTTCTTCAGGGCTCAGCGTGCCCATGCCGAGGTACAGATCCCCAGGGGAACTCCAGGATTCGAGCTCCTCGATGGACGTCTGCTTGAAGCACACCCGTCGCGACTGGACTTCGTAGCCATGCCCGGTCAGCACCGATTCGATTTGGCCGAGACCATGAATGATCTGCGGGTCCGTCGATTCGGCAAACCAGCACAGGCTTCGTACGATCTTGTTCTTTGTGGGGTTCATGTCACCTCGACAGACGGTTGTTACGTCAAGCCTCAGGAATCCCGGGCAGGTCGATCATCGCCCCCTGCCGGGTCCGGACCCCACCTGCCTTCCCCATAACCCTCAAAAAGGGCGTGCGAAGAGTCCGGAAGGCCGGGAACGGATGTCCGGGTCTTTGAAGTCCTGGACGGGCGGCTGAAGAAGGAGCGCTTTTATGGTAATCCTGGGGACTATGGTAACCTCCTCTCTTCTTGGATGCAAGCTTGGCCGGGCGGTCCTGCCCTTGTCCACCGTCAAAGCATCATCCGCCATGTTGACTTCGGGGGGAAAATAACTATATTTTTTATACTTAAGGACCATAGGCGGTTCCGGGTGCTCATGAAACATGATATGCATCGCACCCTCCCTCTCGTGTAGGTTTCTTTCCTCTTCGTACTTCATGATGCCCTGCAGAGTGCCCGGTCAGTCTCAGTGGTTGCGGAGGCGGGTCATGGCTGAAGAACGATATCCATTACATAGGAAAGGGGAAAGGAATGTATTCTGCCCCTTTTACAGTGCCTGCCTGGATGAAGCTGTCAGTAAGACCTGGGCCTACTGGGACTGCTCGGAATGCCAATACAGATGGACGCGGGACCCGAAGACCGATATCCTCTCTTCCGTGAGCGGTGATTCCATGCAGATCCACGACCTCCCCTTTGAGATGAACGAAGAGTCTTGAGGAATAATTCCCCCCCGAAAGGGGCAGAATGCCTCTCATTGGAACCCACACCCCCCCTCTGAAAGCAGGCCATCCCCTACATATCCCAAGGGCTTTCAAGCTATTGCGGGAACACAGGAACCTACTCCCTTCCGAAGGTATGATGCCTCCAAAAAAGGAAGCCAGGGCCGGACGGGTGTCGTGTCCCACAAAACGGTTTACAAATATAGGACGCTGGGAGGGGCCGTCGGGGGGTGGTCTCCCAGGATATGAGGGTCAGTGAGGGTTCCCTATGACCGTACGCGCCAGGCTGATGATCGCCTCCATCCTTGGGTTGGCCGTGGCCATGGCCGCCTGGGGCTGGGTTCAGTTGAAGGCCCTGGATGAGATCCTGGACGGCCAAGTGGGGCGGAAACTCCAAGCGATCGCTGAAACCGTGGGCACCTACTACCAGCACTTCCCCACCCGCAAGGGTCTGTCGGCCCTAGACACCGCCTTGAGGGATCACCTCATGGCCGATGTCAGCCTCGCCGGCGGATGTGAGCCGCAAACTGGAGCTCATCGTGCAGCAGACCCAGCGACTGGACAGGGTTATCCAGAACGTGCGCCGGGCTACACGCCTGCCTGAGCCCCATTTCGAGTCGGTCCCGGTCCAGGAACTGCTCAACGAGACCCTACCCCTCGCCGAGCCCATGATTCAGAAATCGGGTATCCACCTTGACGTCCAGATCGAACCGGGGATCCCTCCCATTTATGTGGACCGGTACCGCCTTCAGACGGCCCTCTTCAATCTGATCCAGAACGCTGTGGAGGCCATGCCCGGCGGGGGGAGCATAACAGTCGCTGCATCCTGTCTGCCGAACGGTGAAGCCGTGGCCTTGACGGTTCAGGATTCGGGACCCGGTATCCCTCCGGAGCTGATGGAAAGGGTCTTTGAGCCCTTTTTCAGCACCCGGTCCGAACAGGGAATGAAGGGCCTAGGCCTCTCCATTGTTCAGGACATCGTCAAGATACACGGGGTCCGCATGGAGATCCGGAGTGACCCCGGAACCGGGACCGGGATCACCCTCCATTTTCCGCTCACAGGGGACACCCGGCGGACTCACCCCTCCCTTGCCAGTTCGTAGCGCTGGATCTTGGCCCGCAGGGTCTTTCGATCGATCCCGAGGATCCGGGCTGCCTTGCTCTGGTGCCACGAGGTGGCCCGAAGCGTCTGCAGGATTTGTGCACGTTCTGCGGCCTCCAGCGGGTTCAGGGAAGGCAGGGGGGCTTCCTCCTTCCGACGAAATCTCTCCGGCAGGTTCTCGGGAAGAATGAGAGGAAACGGGGACAGAAGCAGGGTCTGCTGGAGCACGTTCTGGAGTTCCCGCACATTTCCGGGCCAGTCATAGGCCATGAGACGCTCCATGGTCTCATCCGGCAGGCGCACCGCAGGAAACCCCATCTTGCCGAGCAGAGACTTGATCAACTGGGGAAGGTCCTCCTTGTGTTCCCTCAGGGCGGGCATATGGAGTCGCACCACAAAGCGGTAGAGCAGATCCGACCGGAACCGGCCCTCGGCCACCTCATCGTCCACGCGCCTGTTTGCCGCAGCCACCACGCGGACCTGTACCCTCCGGATGTCGCGACCTCTAAGCCTCCGGATCTCGCCGTTCTGCATGAAACGCAACAGCTTTCCCTGGAGGGCCGTAGACATTTCCGTGAGTTCGTCCAGGAAGATGGTGCCGCCCAAGGCGGATTCCAGCAATCCCGGATGGGTGTGATCAGCTCCGGTAAAGGCCCCCTTCTCGTAACCGAAGAGCTCCGACTCCAGCAGGGTGTCCGGTATGGCCCCGCAATGCACCACCACAAAGGGCTTTTCGCTGCGGGAGCTGAGCTGGTGAAGGGAGCGGGCGGTGAGTTCCTTGCCCGTGCCGCTCTCGCCCTCGATGAGAACGCTCGCCCAGGCATCGGCCACCCTCACGAGCTGCTTGTAGAACTCCACCATGGTTGATGAGGAGCCGATGAACTGGGGTTCTTCCTCCTTCTCCGGCTGTCCCCTCATCCGTCGCTGGTGAAGATCCCTCACGGCCAGGATCTTTTTCACCATGGAACGGATGGCCTCGGGGGAGAACGGCTTGCTGATGTAGTCCCAGGCGCCGGAATGGAGGGCTTCCATGGTTGTCTCCAGGGACCCGTAAGCGGTCATGAGGATCACAGGCAGGTTCGGGTGGTGCCCCCGCACGTGATGGAGGAGCTGAAGACCGTCCATTTCCGGCATGCGGATATCCGAGATGAGGAGGTCATACTGGGGGATGTCCTGCTGGAAGGCCGCCTTCGGGGAGGTGAAGGAATGAACCTCATGGCCCTCCCGGGAAAGGGCCTCTTCCAGGAACTCACAGGCCACAGCGTCGTTGTCGATGACCAGGATGCGGGCTCTTGTGCTGCCTTTCTCCATACCGTTCAGTAAGGGGCCTCCGGGAATCCATTCCAGCGTGTTCCCGTGCTTCCTACCATTTCCGCCTGAAAATGAACAGGGGGATCATCCTGGATGGTCCTTCGCCCCGGCTATCTCTTGACGCGAAAATGCTCCCCCGTCTTCTTCCTTTTCCACCGGACCAACTGGGGAACGGGGAGGTGTAGGGTTATGGCGCCCGGCCTGGGACAGGCGCCCTCACAACAGCCGCCGTACCAGCATTCCTCAGGGTAGAGCACGATCGGGGGTCTTCCCTTTTCCGGGTTGGGGATCAGGACGTCCACCTGACAGACCTCCACGCATTGGTTGCAGCCGTTGCAGATGTCCGGGTCAAAGGTGACAGGGGTGCTGGGCGTGCACCAGTTGGGAAGGGCATACACCTTCTGCTCAGCCATGGTTGTCTCCTTGGTTCATGTCTCTCACGGTATCGGTTTCCGGAATCGGCGAAGCCCTCAACGGTGTCTCTCGTAGTTCTGCGCCAGAGGTTTCCAGAAATCAAGGGGCAGATCACCGGTCTTCACCGTACCCTCTTCCTGTCTGAGGATCACCCACTTGCGCCAAGGGGGAGGATCGACCTGGGGGAAGTCCAGACGGAAAAAGCCCAAGGGGCCACAGCTTGCCTTTCTGGCCAGGGAGGCATGGATGATCATTTCGTCGCAGGTTAGGATGTTGAACACCTCCAGGGCGCGCATCAGCTTGTGGGGCGTATCCACACACAACTCAGCGCCTTCATTCCTTCTCAGATCTTCCAGCCAGTGGAGGCCGATGGTGAGAAGTCCCTCGTTCTTGTACTCTCCACAATAATTCTGCATGATTCTGCAGGCAGCCGCATTCAACTCCTTCCATTCGATTCGGCCGCTCTTCCCCAGAACCGAATAGACCCTGGCCTTTTCCTCGTCCACCTGGCTGCGAACGGGGGAGATCTCCTGCGCCTTCATGGCGTATTCCGCCGCCTTCCTGCCCGCATACCTCCCCGTCGTTGCCGCGTGATAGTGGTAGTTGGCCCCGAAGAGGGCGTCGCCCGCCGCAAAGAGACCCTCCAGGCTGGTCATGAGGGTCCAGTCCGTGACGAGCCCACCGGCATCCCCGATCTCCCCTCCGGTCCGGTCCTGGGGCCGTACACCCGCCCTCATGGGGTCGCTGCCCAGGAACGTGTAGCTCTGAAGCAAATCCCTGCTCGGGTCAAAGCCGGACTCCGTGTAAAGGGTGTATACGGGGATCCTGGTCTTTCCCTCCTCCCCGACCATGAGACCCCAGATGGCCTTCCTCTCGTGTTCCGGCATCCCGGGCAGGTCCGCGTAGAGGGGAAGCTGAAATTCTCCCCTTCGGATGCGTTCCTCCAGGTCCGGAATCGGTTCCGGCCGTTTGTGTTTGTAGGCAGGGGTCCGTTCGCCCATGAACTTCTGGCCCGCTGAGGGCCTGGTGCGTTCCTCCACGGAAGTGAGCACCTTCCCGTCCCGGTCCACCCACGGAATCTGCTTTCCCCGGGCATCCACCAGGGTACAGGGAACCCATGTGTTGAGCGCGTTGCCATGGCCGTAAGGCGGGAACACATTCCCGCTTGCAAAGGAAGTGGGCAGGGACTTCTCCATCATGGTGAATTCCGCACCCGCTCGCCACGCCATGGCATGGCCGTCTCCGACGATCTGGGTGGGCCTGAAATTGGCATTCCCCCTGATTTCCGTGGAGAAGCACCAGTTCCGCTGGTGCCGCGACAGGCAGTCCACCACGGCCTTTGCCCGGAAGGTGAAGAACGCCCCCGTCCTGGAGTGGACTCCCGCGGCACCGATGACTCTGCGGCACGATCTTCCCCCTTCGGTCAGGAGCCCTGTCGCCATGATTCTGTCAAAGATACGAACCCCCAGTCTCCTGCATTCCTTGTGAAGGGATATCTTAAAGGTGCTTCCCCAGACGCGGAAGTGGACCCTTCCTTCGTAATCATAGGCGAAGAGGAAGCGCGTTTCCTCGTCACGGAAAGGGGCGCCTTTGAATTCGTCCCTGGTGTCCCGGATCCTTCCGCCCATCTTCTCCAGTTCAAGAAGGGTCTCGAAACTCTCCCTTGCCGCGATATACCTCGAAAGGGCATTGGTATAACCGCCGGTCATCTCCAGCTCCCACTCCACCACCTCTTCGGGGGTCACTGGCGAGCCGGGGTGGGGCGTGTTCAGCCAGTGATCGCACCCCGACCCTCCGGAACCGCTCTTGATGGTGGCGCCCTTTTCGACCAGGATGACATCCGCGCCCTTGCGGGCCGCGCCGATGGCGGCCCAGCAACCCGCGATACCGCCGCCCAGCACCAGCACATCCCCGCTGAGCTGGGACTCCTCTCCATAGCGAACCGGATAGGGCCACTCCGGGATACCGTGACGAAGAACCAGTTCTCTCCAAAGCATGTTCTACTCCCTTTCCCCCTCTGTGCGTGTTCCATGAGAGGCCTCAAGGCGGCTCACTCGAAGCACGTCCTTTGTGCCCGACACGTTGCCAAGAAAAACCCTGCTATCGGTCCACGGGGAGCTTCGAGAACTGGAACTCCCCGTTTTCAGCCTTTCGGACGGCCAGGAACACAAGCCAGTTCTGATCGTCCTGCTCAGGATAGTCCGCCCTCACAAAACCGAGCGGTCCCGGTCGGCTCTCCCGTCTTTCCAGAGAAGACCGCAGGACCAGCTCTGCGTTGTCCACAATGGATTTTACGTCCAGGCACCGTGCCAGCTCATGGGGGTTTTCCGCCCCGAGGGGCGCGGATTTGGCGTCTTCGAGACGTTCGATCCCCCGTTTCAGGAGATCCGCGCTGCGCACATCTCCGCAGTAGAAGTCCATGAGGTTCTGAACCCCGACCTCCACCTCCCTCCAGTGAAACCCCCTTTTCCGCTGCAGGATGTCCGAACACATCTCCGCCCTTCTCTTGACGGTCTCCTCTTTCGAAGGGTTGAAGCCCTGCTGCCTCTTTGCGCGTTCGGCAGCCATGGCACCGGCATGCCACCCCTGGGTAAAGGCCCCGGTCGAGGCCTGCCACGGCAGTCCGCCCACTTCATCGCCGGCCGCGAAAAGGTTGCCCACCTCCGTCTCCAGGTCCCGGTCCACCCACAGCCCCTTGGCCGCCGTTCCTGAGATCTCGCGCGGCCAAAGGCCCGCATACTCCTGCCTGTTTCGTCTCAGATCTGCCCTTTCCTCTTCCTGGAAGTAGCGCAGGAACTGCGTGCCTTTGCCCTCGTTCCTGATGGACCATTCAATGTAGTCGATCTCATCGTCCGTGGCCTCGCTGAAGTCCAGAAAGAAAGGCCCTTCACCTGCGGCATGCCTTTTGGGCAGGCCTGCCCGGGCACCTCGCCATGCCTTTCGATCCTCCAGCCACCTCCTCCTCACCTCCTGCGTCCACGTCTCCTTGCCCAGGCTCTCCCAGTCATAGAATTGGGTCCTGGGGATGATCACGTTTCCCTTCCCGTCCACGATCCTGGCCGCGGGCTGGACCGTGTTGCGCGGATCGCCGTAGTTGGGGTTGTAATTGCCGCAGGGCCCCAGACCCAGGATGTTGCTGAGGAACTCGATGTTGATCACGGACAGCCCGGCGCGCATGGCCATGGACGTGCCGTCCCCGCTCATGGGGGAGGGCATGCGTGTGTTGAAGTCAAATCCGCCAGGGTTGCGGCTGAGGCGGTTGGACCTCCCGGAAGCGAGCACGACGGCCTTTGCGCGAAAGAAGTGGACATCCCCCGTCCGCGTGCCCACCCCCACGGCCCCGGCGATCTGCCCGTCGGTCACGACGAGGTCCGTGGTTTGAACCCGATTCACGATCCTGACCCCCCTTTTCCTTGCCACCCTCGTGAGTACCGGTTTCAGGGGTTCCCCGTCGAAGTTCAGGGAGGTGGGAACGCTGTGAAACTGCTGGACTACCCTGAACCCGCCCGGAATCCGACTGTCCTCATATCTGAAGCGGATACCGAATCGTTCCAGGTCCAGCACCCGCTCATACATCGTGGCTGCGGCAAGATGGAAGAGGTCGCAGCGAAAGAACCCGTAAGACGTCCCAATACGATGGTCCTCGGCCATGTCCTCCAGGCGATAGCCCATTCTCTCGTGGACCGGGGGGACATAGGCCCAGGTATGGTCAATGCCCGAACCGGCACAACCGCTCGCAAGGGTGTTTGACTTGTCCACGAGGGTGACCCTGACCCCTTCCTGCTCAGCAGCCCGGATGGCCGCCATGCAGCCGGCCAGGCCGCCCCCGATGATCAAAACATCCGTCTCTGCCGAAAGGATATTCATCGCCACCATGTTTCAGCCTTCTCCCTTTCTTCCGCACAACCCATCAGCACGCTCGGTCTGCGCTCCTCTGGAAGGAGCCGCGCATCTGAAATGGGGTGAGAATGCGGATGGCGCCATCCTCTTTGCGAGGGCAGTGGGTGATGCAGCTGCCGCAGAACCAGCATTCATCCGGATACCGGACGATGGGGGGCTTCCCCTTGACAGGATTGGGCGCAAAGGTGTCGCACATGCAGACCTCGACACACATGTTGCACCCCTCGCAACTCTCCTCGTCGAAATAGATGTGATTGAATCCCATACCATCGGCTCCTTTTCTTCCTCACCCGCCCACGACCTTTGCAGCCTTTCTCTTGGTGATCTGGAGGGATGTCACCAGAACACACAGAACGACCCCTGCAGCCATGAGCACCAAGCTCTGCAAGATAAAGAAGAGGAAAAGAGACAGGGCCCCTGCGAGGGCCAGCGACCTTTCCAGCCTGGAACAGGGCACGAGGTAATAGCCCACCACAGCCACCTCAAAGATGGAAAGGCACAGAATGCTGGCCGTCACCCCTAGGACGGCTGCGAAGGGTTCCTGGGGTTGCAGCAGCAAAACAGGACAGTAGGTGAACATGATGGGAATGACGAATCCCCCGATCGCAGCCTTCGTGGCTTCTACGGCGGTCCGCATATAGGAGGCCCCTGCAAGCTTTGCCGCGACCAAGGCCACCACCGCGACGGGGGGGGTCAAGAACGCGAACACGGCGAAGAACATGGTGAAGAAGTGAGACTGTTCGAAGCCTACCCCCATTTTCATCAGGGCGGGCGTGGCGAACATGGATACGATAAAATAGGCGGTGAGAGAAGGCCCGCCGCACCCCATGAGGACGCATATGGCGGCAATGATGACGAGACCCAAAAAGAGATACCCTCCGCTCCAGGCCTGAATGCCGGAGGAGAGCTTGACACCCAGGCCGCTCATGGTCACCGTGGCCATGATGAGCCCCACGCAGGCAGCGGATACGCCTATCCCGGCCCCAGCCCTGGCACCCTTGGCAAAGCCCGCTATCATGTCTTTGACGGAGGGACGATCCTTCTTCAGATAGGCGATCACGATGGAGCTTGCAATCGCCCAGAAGGCCACGTACATGACGCTGTAACCCTTCGCGAGAAGCACGATGATGACCACAAAGGGTGCGACAAAAGACGGCATGGCGTAGAGCACATCCCGGATATCGACGCGTTCGTCCTCTATGCCCTTGATCCGGAGCTGGCCAGCGCGAAAATAGACATACAATCCCACCGTCCAGTAATAGAGCAGCGCGGGGATCAGGGCCATGGCAATGATGGTCAGGTAGGGTATCCCGGTAATGCCCGCCATGCCGAAGGCCACGATTCCCATCACGGGGGGCATGATCTGGCCCCCGTTTGAGGCCGCCGCTTCGATGGCGCCCGCATATTCGGGCTTGTAGCCCACCCGTTTCATGAGCGGTATGGTGAAGGACCCCGTGATGGCCACGTTGGCGGCCGCGCTGCCCGTGATGGATCCCACCAGGGTACTGCTGATGACCGCCATCATTCCGGGTCCGCCCTGCATCTTACCGGCCACAAGCTTTGCAAGAAGCATGAAGAACCGCGTCCCCCCCATGGCCTGGAGGAGGGCCCCGAAGAGCACGAAGAGAAAAATGAAATTAGCGGAGGTGGGCAGCACGATGCCGAAGATCCCATTCTGAAGCCCGATCGAGAGATTGGAGATGGTCTGCTCCAGGTCCATGGCCTGACATCGAAAGGGCTCGGGAAGGGCCTTGCCCAGAAATGGGTACAGGACCATGAGGAGGCTCAGAAGAGGAAGGATGACACCGAAGTCGCGGCGAGTCGCTTCGAGGACGAGCACGATCAGGACAACTCCGACGATCAGGTCCGGGAGGTTGTTGAAGTAGGCCCTGTTTTCCAGGTCCTCCCAGAGAACCTGCACGTATAGCGTGGAGGCCAGGGCCAGCAGGGCAAGGATGACGGCTGACCATCTCTGAAAACCGCCCTTTCGGCCGGTAGCGTCCCCCAGGAATACAAGGAGCAGGCAGAAGGCAAGATGGGTATTCAAATGAGGTTTGACGGGCTGCAGAAAAACCTGGGTGGCCAGCATATGGTAGAGTGCCATGGCCAGGCCGACCACGACCATGATGAGGGGAGTCTTCTCCTTTTCAGTCTTCTCCATTCCGGGATACCCCTCCACAGGCAGGGCATTCCGCGTGCCCTGCGCAATCGCGCGCGGTCAGAGGTGGATTCCTGCCGAGCAGGATGATCGTCACGCGGGTTCCATCCGCTTCAGAGACAGGGGAATCGGGTCTGCCCTGAAGGGGACGGCGCCCTTCTCCAGGAGAGTCCTATTCGTCGAAACCCGTGATCTTGACGCCCTTCTCCTTAAAAAACTTGACCGCAGCGGGATGATATCCTTCAGCGGGTATGCTCAGGGAGGCCAGCGTCTCTTTGGTGAAGATTGCCGCCATGGGAGTGTACTCTTTGAATTTCTGGGCATTCTCATAGGCCACCCTCAGGACTTCCATGACCACATGTTCAGGCATGCTGACGTGGGCGGCAAAGCCGAGCGGTTTGATGAGGACGCCGCACGGCTCGGGTTGCTTGGGTCCGAGCATCTTGGATGGCACCTTTACAAGGGCCAAGGGGTGCCCCGTCTTTTCCTTGTATGCCTTCACGGACTTGGCATCGAAGGGAATGAAGTAGGTGTCCTTGGCAGCCACCAGCTCCGCCTGATAGGGGCTATTGACGTACACGTTAGGCAGATCCTTCAGAACGTGGCCCGTATAGATGACATCCACGAGTCCGTCCCTGAGGGCATTGGCGGCCGCACTGCCCGTAGAGTACTGGAACTTGATCTTGTCCACGGCCACGCCGGCTGCCTGGAGCACGCCCGAATAGGTGATCTCCCTCCCTTTGCCTTTGCCGGAGTCGAAGATGGCCCTTTTGCCTTCGATGTCCTTGAGGGTCTTGATTTTGGGGTCCAGGGTGCAGAGCCCGTTCCCGGCGATCCCCATGATGCACACAAAACGGAATTCGTCGTAGTTGAAGGGAAATCCGGCGTAGGGTCCGATACCTTTCTTGGCCTCCCAGATATCCCAGGTGGTATTGAAGAAGAGGTAGTCCTTGCGTTTCTCCGGTTTCGTGACCAGGAGTTTCATGTGTTCCGCAGGCCCTCTTCCCTCTGTGGCGGTTGCACGCAACCACTTGCTGTTCTTGTTGACCTGCTCGGCTAGGGCGACACCCATGATGTAGGAGGCAAAACCGGCGGGAAGGGTGGATATCGTGATCTCAAAGGGCTGCTGGGCCAAAGCGCGCCCGGAACCCGTCGGGGTGAAAAATGTGGCGGCAAGGAACAGACTCACACCGGCGACCAAGAACCGAAAACCAGAACTTTTCCCTCTCATCTCCGTCCTCCTGTCTTGTGATGGAAGGTTCACACCGAAGAACCCTTCGGCCAATCACGGCGTCCTGCATTGAGGTCGGCCGGTGGGCACTTCTCCAAAACCCTGCACTCCCCTGACGGGTCTGTCACCCGCGGGCGCCGCTTGGGCTCAGCAGGTCAGCCATCCTTTCGATATGCTTTTTCATCAGCCGCTGGGCTGAAAGGAGACTCCTCTTGTTGATCGACTCGAAGATCCGTTCATGGGCCTGCTGCGAATAGCGCTGATCCTCCACGGTGGGCACCCACTGGGTGAGGATGGGTCTGCTCTCTGCCCATTCCATCAGCGCCCGGACGAACATGATGAAAAGGAGGTTGTGGGACGCTTCGGCAACGAGAATGTGAAAGCGGATCATCTGAGAGACCGCCCGCCCGGGGCTCGCCTCCCCGATGATTTTTCTCGTCTCTTTGAGGTCGTGCCGGATCCGGTCGATGTCCTCCGGGGTGGCACGCTCGATGGCCGACTTGACGGTTGCAAGCTCCAGGGCAAGCCTGGCCTCCGTGATCTGAGAGCTCGTCAGGCCCTCTAGGACCATATTGTCCCTGATGATGGAGGCTACCGCGCCGGGGTCGGCAGTGCCCACAAAGGACCCACCGCTGCTGCCCTTCTTGATCCTGATCAACCCATTGGCCTCCAGGGTTCTCAGGGCCTCCCGAACGGTGAGCCGGCCCACCTGAAACTGCTCTGCCAGGGATCTCTCGGAAGGGAGTCGGTCTCCCTGTTGCAGGCGCTTACCCAGGATGACCTGCCTGATCTGGGCGGCCACATCCTCAAAGGCCCGTATCTGAATGGTCGGCAGGAAGGTGACCTTGGGTTCCATAGGTCTGCCTCCAAGAGGAAAAAGTAGAATGGTATGACCAATTAATTTTATTTATTTATATCAAGTTCTGTGAGGTGTCAACGTGGATTTTTTTCGGAGGGACTTGACCAGGGGGGGAGGGCCGTGTACACCTCTTGTGCTGAAACCACAAACGATACCTTCATCACCTCCTCTTGACTTGTTCGAGGTGTGGAAATGTGGCAGGTTCTTTTGGACACCCAAGAAGATCCTTGTTTTTTCGATTAAAGATGCCGATAGAATGTTCAGGTATAAACCTTTTTTTCGCTGAAGGGCAAACCATCCGAGAGGTTGGGACGCAAAGCCACCGGCCTGAACGTGTCTGATCTTCACCAGGTAGCGGGGTCGCCAGGCGAGCAGGACGTAACCCCGCTTCCCCTTCAGGTGGCGGGCGTTTTTTTGTTCGGGGTCAGGAAAAGGGATGGGCGCGGAAGAAACCACAAGGGTCATGGCCAAGGAGGTCAGCTGCCACAACTTCAAGGGGTTGATGGCCTTCCTCCGCAACCACTACGGTGAGGAGGGCGTGGGGAAGGTCGTGGAGGGACTGGTGGGAACCGAGCAATACCTCATTGCGTACAAATATGATCCTTCCCATGTATCGCCGGTTCAGATCGAGCACCTCACGGATCCGGCCTACTGGGTCTCCTACGCCTTCTGCCTGGCCCTGTTCTCCAATGTGAAGCGGGTGGTCGGAGGGGCAAATCCCCTCTTTACGGCAGGAGAGGTCTCTGCTGTGGAGTCCTTTTCCAGGACCTCCTTCTTTATCAGCCGCATCTTCGGGATCCAGTTCCTTGCGAAACAGGTCGCCAAGATCAACAAAAAATTCAACAGAACCAAAGAAGTGAAGCTCATTGAATTGACCGATCACTCGGCCGTGTTCCAACTCTCCTACTACCCCGGGTTCACGGTGTCCAGAGACATCTGCAACTGGAATCTCGGGGTATACTCAGGCATTTCAAAGGTCACCGGGGCCACAAGGGTGCAATGCGAAGAGATCCAGTGCTGTGCGGATGGGGCTGAACACTGCATCTTCAGGCTGACCTGGAAAGAGACTTCTTTCTGGAAGAGGCTCCTCAGAGGAGCTCTGCGAGTGGGGTTGAGGGACCTTGTGGAGGAGTATGAGGCCCTCCTCAGGGAACGCGAGGAGCTGATCCACAGGCTCACCCGTTCCGAAAGGCAATACCGATTGCTTGCGGAAAACGCGACGGACGTGATCTGGACCACGGACATGGACCTCCATGTCACCTACGTCAGCCCCTCGGTCAAGCGTGCACGGGGGTACACGGCGGAAGAGGCCATGGCCCAGGGGGTGGAGGAAGTCCTCACACCGGACTCCCTCGCCCTGTCCCTGAAGGTCCTGGCGGAAGAAAAGGCACTGGAAAGCACACCCGGGAGTGATCCTCTCAGGTCCAGAACCCTGGAAATCGAGTCCCGCTGCAAGGACGGAACCACCCACTGGAGTGAGGTGAAACTCAGCTTTCTGAGGGACCCTGACGGAAAGGCGGTCGCCATCCTGGGGGTGGGCCGCGATATTTCCGAGCGCAGGCGCGCCGAAGAGAAACACAAAGCCCTGGAAAGGCAACTCCGGCAGGCCCAGAAGATGGAGGCCATCGCCACGCTGGCTGGCGGTGTTGCCCACCGTTTCAACAATGCCCTGACCGTGATCACCGCGAACCTGGACCTCTTGGAGATGGACTTCGCCGAAGAAGAGGGCGTGGTGAGAGCTGCGCATTCCATGAAGGATTCCGCCATGCAGATGGCCGGCCTGACCAGTCAGTTGTTGGCCTATGCCAGGGGTGGGAAATACAGGGCCAGGGTTATCCCCCTGGGCGATTTTGTACGAGACACCCTCCCGTTGCTGGAAAACACCCTGAGCCCCGGCATCTCCGTGGAGACCCATCTTCCCGATGATACCCGGCACGTCCGGGCGGACGTGATACAATTGCAGATGGTCCTCTCCGCCCTGCTGGCCAACGCATCGGAGGCCACCCAAAGGGGTGGGATCATTCGGGTCACCTGCGGAAACGAGACGGTCGGCCCGGAGGAGGCAGCCCTCCATCCGGGGCTGATTCCCGGAGACTATGCGGTCCTGAGCGTTGAGGACAATGGAAAGGGCATGGATGAAGAGACCCGGAGCCGCATCTTTGAGCCCTTCTTCACGACCAAACTCGTGGGAAGCGGTCTGGGGATGGCCGCCGTTTACGGAATCGTGAAGAACCATGGCGGCTGGATTCAGGTGGAATCTGAAACCGGCACGGGAACGCGGGTGCGCATCCTTCTCCCGCCCGTGGCAGCGTGGCCAAAAGGAATCAAGCAAGACGACATGGCAAAACCCGAGGCCGGTGGTACGATACTGCTGGTGGAAGATGACAGGACGGTATCGGATACGACCCGAACCCTGCTGGAGAGATTGGGCTACAAGGTGCTGACGGCCGCAACCGGCAAGGAGGCCCTGGATCTGGCAAAGTCCTACAAGGGCCAAATCGATCTTATGCTGCTCGACATTCTCCTGCCCGACATGCGGGGGAGAGACGTCTACCACCGCATGATGGAGCAGCGTCCGGGCCTGAAGGTGATCGTCTGCAGCGGCTATTTCCACGACGGTCCTGTCCAGGAGCTGCTGAAGGCCGGGGCACAGGCCTTCGTGGAAAAGCCCTTTCGCCTGGCGGACCTATCAGAGGAAATAGCCAAGGCCCTGAAAAGCAAATGAATATAAAGGGACGAGAAGGGCAGCGTGCCCAACTTCTTATCGTCCCCGATCTTTCCTCCATGCCATCGGGACCTCTTCCTCAGCCCCCGATCCCGGCCAGCCGCTTGGCGGCCTTCTTCTTGCTCTCCGTGTCCGTTTCACGGAAGATGGTGACCCGATGGGCCTCGGGCGAGCCGCCGCCGTGGATGTCGGAGATGGTATCGGCACTCTCCATGGCCATCTTCTCCACCAGGCGGTACATCTTGACACGGTTTTCCACCGGCACCTCGTCCACCCCCTTCAGGTACTTCTTGAGCAGATGCCCGATTTCCGGATTCACCAGGTCGCGGTCGGACGGCAGGTCGGAAACGAATCCCCCGCTCACATCCACCATGAGCCGGATTGCCTCGCTCAGTTCCTTTCCCTCATGGATCTTGGAGGCATTGGCCAGAACCGTGTCGATGAAGTACGTCCCGGAGTTCTCTTTCTTTCCCTCGTA
>JAFGPH010000026.1 GCA_016926135.1 Deltaproteobacteria bacterium | reverse complement strand
TGTTCACACGGATGATGCCCGCCCGCCGGAACGCCGCGTCGTAGACAAGATCTTCGCCGGCCAAAGCCCCGGTGTGCGACTGGGCCGCCGCGGCCCCTGCCGGGGACCGCCCGCTCTTGAGCACGAGGATGGGTTTGATCCGGCTGACGGCCCTGGCAGCGCTCAGAAACTTCCGGGTATCCCGGATGCCTTCCATGTACAGGAGAATGCTGCTCACCTCCGGGTCGTTCCCGAAATAATCGATCAGGTCCGCAAAATCCACATCGATCATGGAGCCGACCGAAACGAAGTGGCTGAATCCGATCTTTTCCCCCAGGCCGTAATCCAGAACCGTGGAGCACATGGCGCCGCTCTGGGCCGCGAAGGCAACGCGCCCCCGAAGCGGCATGGCATGGAAGAAGCTGGCGTTCAGGTGGATGGCGCCCACGGACAGGCCCATGCAGTTCGGCCCCAGGAGTCGAATCCTGCCTTTGAGGGCTGCCGCCCGAATCCGCTCCTCGATTGCCGCGCCCTCCGGACCGATCTCCTTTCCCCCGGCAGAGTAGATGATAGCGCCCCCGACCCCGGCGGCTGCGCACTCTTCCATCACGGACGGCACCGAGGCAATGGGGGTGCAGATCACCGCAAGGTCGATCGGCTTTCCCACTGCACCGACGGATGGAAACGTCGGAAGGTCCAGGATCCGGTCACGCCTGGGGTTGATGGGATAGAGGGGGCCGCCGAAACCCCCGGCCTTCAGGTTTTCCAGCACCACACTTCCCACGGTCCCGGGCCGATCCGTGGCCCCGATCACCGCCACGGATTCCGGGTTCAAGATCTTGTTCAGGTTCTGCTGGCTCATCCCCTTTTCTTTCAAGGGCAGAGGGAATTCCCTTTCCTAACTCCGCTTCCGAGCTTTGGATTGGGTCAACCCTCTGCTGTGAGCATGCGGGCAGGGAAAAGGCATTTAGGGGCGTGACGGCTTCTTCTCCGACAGGGCCATAATCGAATCGATGATATGCTGGTACCCCGTGCAACGGCAGAGGTTCCCCGAGATGGCTTCTCTGGTTTCCTGCAGGGAAGGACTCGGATTTTCCCCCAGAAGCGCCTTGGCGGACATCACCATGCCGGGAGTGCAAAACCCGCACTGGAGCCCCCCGTGTTTCAGAAAAGACTCCTGGATGGGGTCCAGACTCTCCCCCTCCGAGAGACCTTCGATGGTGACCACCTCTTTTCCCTGCGCATCGACGGCGAGCATCAGACAGGAGGTGACGGCCCTTCCGTCAACCATCACCGTACAGGCGCCGCATTCGCCCTCGTTACAGGCCTTTTTGGTCCCGACCAGGCCCAGCGTTTCCCTCAAGACCTCCACAAGGGTTCTCCAGGGCTCCACTTTCAGCTGGTATTCTGTTCCGTTCACCCTTAAGGTGATTTCAATCTCTTTCATGTCTCTCACTCCTCAATCCGGGCGCCCGTTATTGGTCCTCTCCGGCGATCCGCTGAAGGGCGACCCGCATGGCTCGTTGGGTCAGCACCTCGACCATGTCTCTACGATATCCCTCTGAAGCCCGAATATCACTGATGGGGACGGCCTCCTCCGAGGCCGCTTTTCCCGCCTCCAGGATCAGTTTCTCATCGGGTTCCCTGCCTGCGACAAGGGTTTCGGCCCTGGCGGCCCTTTTGGGGGTCGGCGCCACGGCCCCCAGGGCAATCCTGGCCTCTCTGATCTTGTTTTGATTTCCCTCCAGCCGGAGGAACACACCGACACCCACCAGAGCAAGGTCCAGGGCGTTTCTTCGCATCAGTTTGACGTAGGCGCCCCCGCTGCCGTCGGGCGAACTGGGGATGAGAATTTCCGCCAGGATCTCCTCCTTCTTGAGGATACTCTCCCTCGGTCCCGTGAAGAAATTCTCGATCGGAACGACCCGCTCCAGCTTTGGGCCCATCAACTTCAGCGATGCCCCCAAGACCATGAGGGGAGGCGCCGTGTCCGCAGAAGGGACCGCGCTGCAAAGATTTCCCCCGATGGTAGCCAGGTTGCGAACCTGCGGGGCGGCTATCACTTTGACCGCGTCCCAAAGCGCTCGGAAGTCCTTCCGGACGATCTCCGAGCGTTCGATATCCCCGATGGTCGTCAGGGCCCCAATCTTCAGGCCTTGTTCCCCGTCATAAGCAATCCCTCTCAACTCCCCCACGCCCTTGAGATTGATCATGTGCTGCGGCATGGTTTCCCTTTTCTTCATGGAGACAAAAATATCCGTCCCGCCGGCAAAAACCTTTGCCTTCTCCCCGTAGTGCGCCATTTGCTCCAGGGCCTCGGCGATCGTCGATGGCGCATGGTAGTCGAATTTCGGCAATCTCCTGATAAACATTATTTGTCCTCCTTCTTTTCCTGCAGAGCGCGGAGAACCTTTTCCGGGGTGATCGGAAGGTCCTTGATCCGGACCCCGACAGCGTCGTAGATGCCGTTGGCAATAGCCGCGAGGGTTGAACAGGAACTCGCCTCTCCCGCACCCTTGGCGCCGAAGGGCCCATAGGGGTCAACGGTATGGACGTGCTCCACAACCGCCTCCAGCGGCACATCCATACTCGTGGGCTGTTTGTAGTCCCGCCAGGTAGGGTTCAGGCTATGCCCTCTTCCGTCATAGAGAGATTCCTCCATAAGCGCATGCCCGATCATCTGGGTGCTGCCTCCCAGGACCTGACCGTCCAGCATCAAAGGATTGATGGGCTGCCCCGCATCGTCTCCATGGGCCGCCTTCAGCAGGTTGACCCTGCCCGTCTCCTCATCCACCTCCAGCTCGATCGCCGTGGCGATAAAATCCAGACCATGGGCAAGGTTGCCTTTGCCCGTCTTCCAGTCCACGAGATCGATATCCGTGGCGGCCCAGTATCCCTTTCCGTAAAGCGGAGTCCCCTTTTCATAGTAGGCCTTTCTGACGGCCATGAGAAAATCGATCCCCTGGTCGGGATTCCCCTTCAGAAAAATACGCCTGTTCTTGAACTCAAGATCCTTGGGTTCGGCCTTCAACAACTCGCCCGCAATCACCGCGAGCTGGTCTCTCAGGTCCTTGGCCGCGGCAATCGTGGCGTTTCCGTCCCAGAACGTGCAGCGGTCCCCGAACATCCCTGAATCAAAAATGGTCGTATCCGAATCGCTCACGCCCTGCACCATATCCTCCATGCCGAGCCCCAGCACCTCGGCCGCCATCTGGCAGAAAACCGTGTTACACCCTTGCCCGATCTCGGTACCCCCGTGGGTCACAATGACCTTCCCGTCCTCCACGAGTTTCAGCATCACCGAGGACCCGAAGTGGCCGCCGAGCCTCGGTCCCGAGGGATGAGAGGCACAGCTGAACCCGATTCCCCTTCCCCTGGGCCTGCTCTTTCTGCTCTGCGACCATCGGATGGCCGCGGCGGATTTGTCGATGCATCTTGAAAGGCCGGAAACATCCACCACAATCCCGTTTGCCGTGGTCCAGTTGTCCGGCACCGCGTTCACCTTTCTCATTTCAACAGGGTCGATCTTCAGTTCCTCCCCGACCATGTGAAGGAGGGAGTCCAGGGCGAACTGGGCCAGGACGATCTCCTGCCCCCTGACGGTACCGCACGGGCTGGCATTGGAATAGACGAGTTTGCCATGGTACTTGATAGCCGGGATTTTGTAGGGAATGTTCAGAAAGGCGCCGAAATAGTAAATGTTGAAGGGGCCGATCCCGCAAATCGGTCCGCCTTCCAGCACGCATTCGGCATCCAGGGCTGTAATGGCCCCGCTCTTCTTCACCCCGAGCCTCAGTCGGGCATTCATGGCGTTTCGCTGCCTGTAGGCAGCCAGCACCTCATCGTAGTTGAGCACGATTTTGACCGGGCGGCCCGCTTTCTGAGCGAGTTTCACGGCCGCGAAATCCACATCAAAGGGGTCATGTTTTCCGGAAAAGGCCCCCCCGACATAGGGATTCAGGATCCTCAGCTTGGTGAGGGGGATGTCGAGGGCCCGACACATGTGCCGCCAGGTGATGTAGGGACTCTGTTTGGAGCCTTGCAGAAGGACCCGTCCGGTGGGGTCCACTTCCGCGAGGCAGGCATGGGGTTCGATGAATCCGACCGTGACGCGCTGTGAGCTGAAGGTCTCCTCCTTGATGAAGTCCGCCTCCTTGAACCCTTTTTCCACATCTCCAAAGAGAAAATCGGAAAAATAGGCCAGGTTGTTCGGCTTGAATTCATTGACCGGAGGCGCATCGGGCTTCAGGGCGTCTTCGGCCGTCAAAACGACCGGCAGCTCTTCGTACTCGACTTTGATCAGATCCAGGGCCTCTTCGGCCGTGTCCTCATCAAGGGCTGCGACCGCGGCCACGCCCTCCCCGAAATGGTGCACCTTGGTGATGGGCATGGGAAGCTGATCCCTGGTGTCCGGCCTGGTTCCGTACGGTATGCCCGGGAAATCCTTGCCCGTGACAACCGCCATGACTCCGCGCAGCGACTTTGCCCTGCTCGTGTCGATGTTGAGAATTTTTGCGTGAGCCAGGGGGCTTCTCAAAATCTTCCCGCAAAGCATTCCCGGGGCCACAAGGTCCCCGGCGAATCTCGCCCTTCCCGTGACCTTGACCCTGCCGTCCGTTCGTTCAACGGACTGTCCGACAACGGAATATTCTCCCATAACCTAAGCGTCCTTTCTATGAACCCGCGATTTTCAGGGGTGGAATGTTTAGCAGTTCTCGCGTCTCTTGAGGCGAAGCAATTTCACGGCCCAATTCCCTGGCAATCCGGACGATCTTGGCAACCGATTCAGCGTTGCTTTTTGCCAGCTTCCCCTTCTCGATGTAGATGTTATCCTCGAAGCCTACCCGGACATTTCCTCCCAGCAGGATGGAAAGGGTCGTGGCCTCGAACTCCGTGTTTCCGATACCGAGCACAGAGAAGATGGAACCTTGGGGAAGGAGATCGACCAGGTGCATCAGGTGTTTGGGGGAATAGCGGGATGCCTGATTGTTCACACGGTGCATGCCAAGCACAAAACTTACGTAATAGGGCTTTGACAGGACCCCCTTTTCGATCAGATACTCCAAATCATCCATGTCGCTGTTGTTGTAGATTTCCACCTCCGGCTTGATGCCTTTATCCAGAAGGTATTTTCCCGTTCTCTCCGCCCACAGCCTGTCCCAGAGCATATTGTAGACCTTGCCTTCATAAATAATGTTGCTGGGCGCGACCTCAAGGCTTGCCATTTCCGGCGGGGGATCGGTATGGGTCGTCCGAATGCCGTCATCGATATCGCCTTCTTCGCGCCCGAGCAGAACGGGATTTGCCGGGGCCATGCTGTGCTGGATGATGATGTCGCACTTCATTTCTCGAATGAGTCGATCGGTTTCCTGAAAAAAAGCCGTGTCGTTTGTGGGCAGACCGTTTTTGTCCCGGCCGTGAATGTGCACGATGGAGGCGCCCTCGTTCCATGCATCGAATACCGCTTTGGCGACCTCCTCCGGTGAAAACGGCAACGCAGGATTCGCTTCCTTTCCATGAAAATTGCTTGTGGGTGCTACGGTAACTATGAGCTTTTTCATAATCATTCTCCCAAGCGTGAGTTTGATGCCATCCAACGATTCCGAGCGACAGGGACTTATTCCTTGCGGCTCTTTTCGATCTGATGAAATCGTACTACAGAATGTCCCGTCCGGGGCATGAAAGAAAATCCCCGAGCTTCAGGTGAAGAGGAATCAGGTTGTACGAGTGGTTTTTTGATGTTCAGGATGTGTTTTAGTCTTCAATAATGGCCACCGCTCTCACCCAGGCCCCCCCGGCTCTTTCGATCTTGACAGGAAATACCGAGACCTTGAAGCCGAATGGACGAGGGATCTTGTCCAAGTTGGTAAGGTTCTCAATATGGCAATACTCTTTCTCCTTCCCCGCAAAATGGGCTGCCCAAAGCTTTTCCTTTTTCCCCTCCCGGACTTCCCGGGCCATGACGGGAAAAGGCTTGTCCCAGCCCCAGGCATCGATGCCCATCACCCGGATGCCCTGATCAACCAGCCACAAGGTCGATTCGCGTGTCGCGCCCGGATGCATGTCTGTATAGTTCGGCTGCCCGTAATACTTCGTGGCCCCGGTCCGTAGTAAAACAATATCAAAGGGCTTCAAGGAATAGTCTATTTTCGTCAGCGCCTTTTCTAAATCGTTGACGGAAATTTCTTCCCCGGGCCCCTTTTGCGTAAGATCGAGAACCACACCGTCGTGGTAGAACCACTCCAACGGCATTTCGTCGATCGTGCGCGAAGGCTTGCCCTCCGATGTCGGCCAGTAATGCCATGGCGCATCCACATGGGTTCCACTGTGGGTGGTCAGCGTGAGTTTTTCGACTGCCGAAAAATTGCCCTCCGGAAAATCATCCTCCCTCAGACCGAAAATGGGGCCGAATACCTTTGTCCCTTCCTTATGGTCAACATACTCGATCTCCACCTTCAAGGGGGATGCGGGAGGGGAAGGTTGAATGGGAACGCTCAGGTCGATGATTTTTGCAGTGCTCATAAGACTACTCCTCGTGAGGCGATTCCGCCGAAAGCTTTGGTAAGCCGCTTTTCATCAAACAGGATACCCTCTAGGGAACCCTCTCCATCTCAGCCACCTCGGTCTCATCGATAGAGCTCAACTTTGGTGTCCTCGATTGGCATCCTAGTACAGGGCGAAAAGCAGGTCAAGAGAGCAGGCGATGACTTTTCACGCACATATTAACCGTCTCATAATTGTCTCTACGTCTGTCATTCCGGCCGAAGCGAAGCGGAGAGCCGGAATCCAGTAGATTTTCTGGATGCCGGATCAAGTCCGGCATGACGATACTATTATGAGACGGTTAATACGGGTTACAAAATTTGACATATTTTATGGAGGAGTGAATCTTTTTCGCTAACTCACCTGTTGGAGGGTCTTGGTGGAAAGGCAGGTGATCGAAGGGGCCTTTATGAAGAACCCCTTCTTCTCTCACCTGGGATGAGCGGAGGCAGCCGGAAAGGAATCCCTTCCGGCTGCTGATCACCCCTCCGCGGACAAAAGGAGGGTCCCCACGTTCACGCTGGTCTCTACCGTCACCTCGAGTTCCTTCTTCCCGTGCTCCGGGTGCAGGATCTCCAGGGTGTACTTTCCGCTCCCCTCTTCGAGCCTGTCGATCTTGAAATCTCCGAAGGTGTCCGTGGTCGCCTCCCCGACCTTGCCGGAGGCGTTTCGGAGCGTGGCGACCGCGCCCTTCACGCAGTCGGTCACGCCGCCTTTTTCCACGGCAACACTCCCTCCCACGAAACAGCGGGTGAAGCGGTAGAGGTTCTTGTAGTAGACGGCCGGCCGGGTCTTGAGTTCGGGCCGCAGCACCTCCAGGCCTTCCTGCTCCACCATCTTGTTCATCTCGGACTCATCGCAGAAAACCACGCGAAGTGCGCCGGTGGGGCAGGCCTGAACGCACCGGGGGGTCTTCCAGCCCTGGTCCAGCAGGTGAGCGCAGAGGGTGCACTTCTGCGGGATCTGTTTTTCCTCGTTCCACCAGATGGCACCGTACGGGCAGGCCTTCACCAGGTGTTCCTGGCCCTTGGCCTTTTGCGGGTCGATGATCACGATCCCGTCCTTTCGCCTGTAGACCGCACCGTCCCGGGCCGCCCGAATGCAGGGAGCGTTTTCGCAGTGCATGCAGGGCGTGGGCTGATAGGCCACATCGATAAGGGGGTACTGACCCCGCTCCTTGCGCAGAATGTTCATCCACCGATGACCGTGGCGGGGCTGGGAAAGAGAAACCCCGGGCCAGTCGTTGTCCACGTGCTCATCCTTGCAG
>JAFGPH010000188.1 GCA_016926135.1 Deltaproteobacteria bacterium | reverse complement strand
GGTTCCCCTGAACCAGAGGTAGAGATGGTAGGCCACCACCGAAAGGAAGAGGATGTCCAGGACATCCTGGAATCGAAGGTCGGCTATGATGGCAAAGATGTGCATCCTTGACTCAGCCCGTCCTTCCGTACGCCCTGGTCATCTCCAGGAGCTTCCGGGCGAGCGGAGGGGCGAGCTGTTTCTGCAGGAGCCTCCACTGCCAGTTGCCGTCCTTCTTGCCGGGCCGGTTCATCCGGGCCTCGGTCCCCAGCCCGAGAAGGTCCTGCATGGGGAAGACGACCCTGTCGGCCACGGACATCATGGCAAGACGGATCATTTCCCAGTGGATTTCACCGGAGCTCACCTCCCTGCCCAGGTACAGGAAGAGCCTCCTCTTTTCCTCATCGGCGGCCTCCCCGTCGAACCAGCCCCTGACCGTGTTGTTGTCGTGGGTCCCTGTGTAGACCACGCAGTTGCGCACATGGTTGTGAGGGAGATAAGGGTTGGCGCCCCGGTCATCGGTAAGGGCGAAGAGGAGGACCTTCATCCCGGGAAAGCCGAAATGGTTCATCATCTCCGTCACATCGGGTGTGATCGTTCCCAGGTCCTCCGCGATGAGAGAGAGGGAAGGGAACCACCGGGTAATGCGTTCGAAGAAGTCCAGGCCCGGCGCCTCAACCCACTTTCCCCGGACTGCATCCTCCTCATCGGCCGGGACCTCCCAGTAGGCCGCGAAGCCCCGGAAGTGGTCCAGCCTCATGAGGTCGAAGAGCTTCAGATTCTGCCCCATCCTCTGGATCCACCACCCGTAGCCCGTCTCCCTCATCACACCCCATCGGAAAACGGGATTGCCCCAGAGCTGGCCTGTCTCGCTGAAGTAGTCCGGAGGCACTCCCGCCACGGTGAGCGGCCTTCCGCCTCCGTCCAGGTTGAAGATCTCCGGGTGGGCCCACAGATCCGCGCTGTCATAGACCACGTAAATGGGGATGTCCCCGAGGATCCGGATGCCCTTCCCGTTGGCGTAGGCCCGGAGGGCGGACCACTGCCGGAGAAAGAGGTACTGCAGGAACCTCTCCTTTTCCAGGGACTCGGAAAGGCGCTCTCTCGCCTCCCTCAAGGCATCGGGCCGCCTTTGACGGATCTCCGGAGGCCACTCGCGCCAGGTCTTTCCCTCGTAAAGCCTCCTGAGGGCCATGTACAGGGCGAAGTCCTCCAGCCAGAAGGCATTCTCTTCGCAGAACGCCCGGTAATCGGGGCGTTCACTCCCGGTCCGGAAGGCCTCAAAGGCCTTCTGAAAAAGGCCTTTTTTGTAAACGGACACCGCATGGTAATCGACCCTGTCCAAAGGGAAGGCCGGCAGGGGCTCCAGGTCGGAGGGGGAGAGAAGACCGTCCCTCACCATGAATTCGGGACTGATCAGAAGGGGGTTGCAGGCAAAGGCTGAGGTGCTGTGGTAGGGAGAATCGAAGCTGGCCGTGTCCGTGGGGTTGAGAGGAAGGATCTGCCACAGGGCCTGTCCGGTCTCGGAGAGGAAATCCACATAGCGATATGCCCCGGGGCCCATGTCCCCAATCCCGAAGGGGGATGGCAGCGAGGTAACGTGAAGGAGGATTCCGCTGGATCGTCGAGTCATCCATTCTCCTGAAGTTGAGTCATTTGCGCAGAATGGTTTTCTTTTACCCCATTGACCTGCCCCTATCAACGAGATTCTGATCCTTGATCGAAGATCCGCACGCTGGTATACAGCTATACACTTGACATATACACCTGGAGGTCCCTACAATGACGGAAAAAGACCACTTGGAGGTCGTACCATGGAGGAAGTCAATGCCCTGAAGGTGAGGAACAACCTGGGAGAAATCCTGGACCGGCTGGCTGAGAAGGGTGAGCCCATCCTGATCAGCAAGGGGAGAGAGATCAGGGCGGTGCTCGTCACCCCCGAGCAATTCGAGAGGCGATTTCTGGACTGGCAGGCCGAAGAACGAAAGAAGCAGTTCATGGATACCCTTGCGGGCTTGAGAAGGAAGCGAAAGGGAACCATGACGAGCCTCGCCGCGCTCCGCAGACTCAGAGGGTATGTCTGATGATCTGGATCGTCGACGCATCCGTTGCTCTCAAATGGTTCGTTGAGGAGGAACGCCACCCTCATGCAGATGAGGTGCTGGAGAGAATCGTGGAACGGCCCGAGCATTTTGCCGTGCCTGAGCTGTTTGCCTTTGAGGTCTATGCGGTTCTTCAAAGGGTGCATCCTTCTGCGCAGAAGGTGTTTGTGGAGGGCATCCTTCCACTGCTGCAGAGCGGCCTGCTGAGGGAACCCATGACCGAGAAGCTTGCACGGAATGCGAACCGATTTGTCCGTCTGGGGCTGACCGGCTATGATGCCTGTTACGCTGCTCTGGCCCGCGATCTGGCCGGCACATGGCTGACCTTCGATCAAAAGGCGCACGCCGCCATCGAGAAGGAGAACATTTCCTGTTTCCTGGACAAGGCCATGCCCAGGGGCTGGCCTGATTGAGACCATGTCAAAGACCCGCTGCATCATCATCCCCGCCTTCAACGAAGGGGAACAGATCGCGTCGGTCATCGACGGCATCAGGCGGTTCACCGACGCCGATATCGTGGTCGTGGACGACGGGTCCAGGGATCAGACCGGGGAGAAGGCAAGGCGGGCCGGGGCCTACGTGATTGAGCACCCGTTCAACATCGGATACGGGGCGGCCCTGCAAACAGGTTACCGGTACGCCTTGAACCGGGGGTATTCGTACCTTCTCCAGATGGACGGCGACGGGCAGCACGATCCCGGAAGCATTCCGGGCCTTTTCAGGGAGGCCGAATCCGGAGGGTGGGACGTGGTCCTGGGTTCCCGATTTCTGGGAAGGGAGCCATACCGTGCAGGGCCCCTGAAGGACTCCGGCATCCTCGTTTTCAGGATTCTCGTCCGGCTTCTCACCGGCCAGACCATTACCGATCCGACCTCAGGGTATCAGTGTCTGGGAAGACGCGTATTCGAGGTCTTCGCAGAGAGCGACTTCCCCTGGAGATATCCGGATGCGAACATCATCCTCCAACTTCACCTCATGGGGTTCCGCATCAAGGAGGTGCCTGCCCGGATGGTCCCAAATCCCTCGGGCAGGAGCATGCACCAGGGCGTGTTCAGGCTGGTGTATTACTTCTTCGAGATGTTTCTCTCCCTGTTCGTGACACTGCTGAGGGAGAGGAATGAGGGTTTGGCAGGAAATCGAGTCTCTCGCAGGGCCCACAAAGAACCCGAAGGGTAATTCAGGGAGGTTTCCCCATGACCATACAGCAGAAGATCTTCGCCATTGTCATGAGCCTGTTCATCCTGGTTCTGATTGTTTACCTGGTCAAGAGGAGGAAACTCCGGGAGGAGTACTCCTGGTTGTGGCTCCTGACCGGTTGCGTGATCCTCCTGCTGGTGCTCTGGTATGATCTGCTGGTCCTTCTGACGGAGTTGATCGGCGCGGCGACACCCACGACGACCCTCTTCATCTTCGGCATCCTCTTCCTCATGATGATCACCCTTCACTATGCCGTCAAGATATCCTTGCTGAGCGATCAGGTGAAGATCCTGGCCCAGAAGGTGAGCCTCATGGAGGCGGAG
>JAFGPH010000187.1 GCA_016926135.1 Deltaproteobacteria bacterium | reverse complement strand
GGCCCGCATCGAGGGAGGCGTCAAGATCCTCCTGGACATCGACCGTGTGCTCACCACCCAGGAACTCTCCTTCATCCGGCATACCGACTGAGGGCATGCGGGGGCATCCGGGAAGGGGCGCCGATGCCTCCGCACCCCGTATGCATTCCCCTCGTGGCAGGTCGAAAACCGGCCTTTTTCTACCTTGACTTTCCACCCCGGATGCGCGCTAACTTACAGTGCCTTGAGTCTGAAGAGCCGGCGATTCGGATCTTGCCAGAACCTGGTGGCCGCCTGGCAGGAGAAGGCCCTCCGGCCCGAGGTGGAACTGCAAATGAACGCCTTTAAAGAACGGATGAAAAACCTCATTACCTACCGCCGCAAGGATTGGCCCTTCGAGTATGAATGCTGGTGCAAGTTCAGGGGATTGAAGGAATAGAGAAAAAGAGGGACGCACGGTTCGAACTCGAAAATGAATGCCTGTACCTTTCTGAAGGTGGGAAATAATCTCGTTTGACCTTTGGCCCCTATTGACTCTGCCGCTCTCGTATATCGGGTCGTCATTTCAGCTTCCGAACCACCGGCAAAAAATCCTCGTCTTTCCAGAAATGAAATGGAAAGACGCGCCATAGGGGCCGGGATGTTGAAACGGAAGCATCAGAGAAGATCGGGAGAATAACCGATGAGCAGGAAACCATCCTTCGAGGAATTGGAACAGCGGGCCAAGGAACTGGAAAAGGAATGCGCCAAGGGCAAGAGAGCGGAGGAGGCGCTGCGGGAGAGTGAAGAGAAGTATCGCATCCTGGTGGAGAACGCGGGTGAGGCGATCTTTGTGGCCCAGGAAGGTATGTTGAAATTCGTCAACAAGAAGACCGAAGAGATGATCGGCTACTCGAAGGAAGAGTTGACCTCCCGGCCGTTTACCGAGTTTATCCACCCGGATGACCGTGCCCTGGTCATGGAGCGCCATATTCAAAGGCAGCAGGGAATGGAGCTTCCTGGCGACTATTGCTTTCGGATCGTTCAAAAATCGGGGGAGACGCGATGGGCGGAACTGAGTGTCGTTCGGATAGACTGGGAAGGGAAGCCCGCAACCTTGAATTTTCTCGACGACATCACCGAGCGCAGGCGAGCGGAGGAATCTCTACGGCAGAGTGAGGCCACCCTGCAAAGCGTGTTCCGGGCTGCACCCGTCGGCATCTGCATCATGAAAAACCGCACCTATCAGAGAGCAAACGCCTTCTGGTGTGAGAGTTTCGGTTACCCTGAGAAAGACATCCTCTTCAAGGACACCCGCATTCTGTATGAGAGTGACGAGGAGTATGAACGCGTAGGAAGGAAACTCTACGCGCACATGCAGGAAGAAGGTCTGGCGTCCACCGAGACGAGGTTGCGCCGCAGCGACGGTGTGTTTCGGGACGTAGTACTGATCGCTGCCCCTCTCCACGACGATGATCTATCGGCCGGCGCAGTAACCGTGATTCACGATGTCACCGAGCGCAAGCGTTCTGAGAGGCAGCGCCGGCGTCACATGAAAGAGAGCGAACGTTTTAACCGGCTGGCCGTCGGAAGGGAGCAAAGGATCCTCGAACTCAAGCGGGAAGTAAACCAGCTCTCTCAATGCCTGGGGAGGCCGCGACCCTATCCCGCTGCCGTGAGCGATGATGACGTTACCGCCGAAAAGGCACCCGATGGAGGAGATCTTGTTTCTGCGCCAGATGAACCGGAAGAGTCCGTACCTCCTCTGGAGGCCCTCTTTAATCTCGGTCAATTCCAGGAACTCATGGACGGTTTCTGCGAGTCCATGGGGATCGCATCGGCCATCATTGACCTGCAGGGCGTCACACTGGTGCAGTCGCATTGGAAACGGTTGTGCACCGACTTCCACCGGACGAATGAGATCACCCGCCGGCGATGTATTGAAAGCGACACCGAATTGGCCCTCCGCTTGAAAGAAGGGCACAAATTCACCGTGTATCAATGCCTCAACGGTCTTACGGATGCGGCCTCACCCATCGTGATCGAAGGACGTCATGTGGCGAATGTATTTGTGGGCCAGTTCCTGACCGAACCCCCGCAAGAGGGTTTTTTCCGGCGCCAGGCCGCTGAGTGCGGCTTCGATGAAAGGACCTACCTCGAGGCCTTGCGAGAAGTGCCCATCATAGCGCAAGAAAAGCTTCCGGCCATCCTCAACTACCTGACCAGTTTTGCCGTTCTTGTAGGGACGCTGGGCCTGGAGCATTTTCGCCAGAAAAGGAGTGAGGCGAGGCTCGCCGTGCGCAACGAGGAGTTGATCCGGGAACGCGAGGCGGCACTGAACCTGGCTGAAGACGCCGAGCAGGCGCGTATCGCCACGGAACGATCCCGGAAGGCGTTACGGGAGAGTCAGAAGAAGTTCAAGGCGGCTTTCGAGGGCGCTCATGATGCCATCACAATCACAACGAAAGCGGGTAGGGTGCTTGACTGTAATCGGCGAGCCTTGGAGATCTATGGCCTTAAGAGCAGCGATGCATTCCTGGACAAAAGGCCGGCAGACTTCTCCCCTCCATTCCAACCCGATGGACGCAAATCCCTTCATGTCGCGCGGGAACTCATAAACAAGGCGCTGGATGAGGGCGGTTTTTTGCGCTTTGAATGGCTTCACCAGCGCTCCGATGGGGAGGTCTTTCCTACAGAGGTCATTCTCACATCGTACCAACTGGGAAGCGAGACCGTGTTGCAGGCTACGATCCGGGACATCACCGAGCGCAAGAGGGCTGAGGAGGAAAGAAAACGCCTGCAGGCCCAGTTGAATCAGGCCCAGAAGATGGAATCCGTGGGGAGGCTGGCAGGCGGGGTGGCGCACGACTTCAACAACATGCTGGGGATCATCATCGGCAATGCGGAAATGGCCATGCTGCAGATCGATCCATCAGAATCTTCTTATAAGAACATTCATGAGATTCTGAAGGCCAGTCAGCGATCGGCCGACCTGGTGCGCCAGTTGCTGGCCTTTGCCCGCAAGCAGACCATCAGGCCCGAGGTGATGGACCTGAACGACATGGTCTCCGGCATGCTCAAGATGCTCCACCGACTCATCGGGGAGGACATCAGGTTGAACTGGATACCGGGAAAGGACGTGGGCAGGGTGCGGATGGACCCCACACAGGTCAATCAGATCCTGGCGAATCTCATGGTCAACAGCCGGGATGCCATCCCCGGGGTGGGGAAGATCACGATCGAGACCGCCAACAAGTCGTTTGATGAATCCTACTCCCGGAGACACGAGGGGGCTGTACCCGGGGAGTATGTGCTCCTGGGGGTGAGTGATACGGGCGCCGGCATGAGCCCGGAGGTCATGGAGCACGTCTTCGACCCCTTCTTTACCACAAAGGAACTAGGACGGGGGACGGGCCTGGGGCTGGCGACGGTGTACGGGATCGTGAAGCAGAACAATGGGTTCATCAACGTGTACAGCGAGCAGGGTCTGGGTACGACCATCAAGATCTACCTTCCCAGGTTTGAGGGGGAGACGGTCGGGGCCGCGGAAAAGGCGGATGAGAGGAAGCTCCCCGAAGGAACGGAAACCTTGCTGCTGGCAGAAGACGAGGCGTCGCTTCTGAACGTCGCCAGGGAGATCCTTGCAGGGCAGGGGTACACGGTACTGGCGGCCCGGACACCCACCGAAGCCCTCATGCTGGCGGAGAGGCACAAGGGTGAGATTCACCTGCTGCTGACCGATGTGGTGATGCCGGAGATGAACGGGCGGGAACTGATGGGGAGACTGCAGGCCCTGCGTCCGAGGATAAAGGCACTTTTCATGTCCGGTTACACGGCCAACGTAGTGGCCCATCACGGGGTCCTGGACGAAGGGGTGCACTTCATCGAAAAGCCCTTCTCACCGAGAACCCTGGCAGAGAAGGTGAGGGAGGTGCTGGACAAGGGGTAAGGGCCCCCGGGTCCGAACCTCGAGATCTTGAACAGATCAGAGAGGTTGTGGAGGCTGGGAGGAAGAGAGAGACATACCCGGTGCGCCAGAGGAGGGTTTTTGGAAATTCGCCAGGCCGGTGTGGGGATCCATGAGAGGGCAGTGAAAAGAAAAAGGAGTCAGCCGTCATGTTGGCTAACTCCTTCTCTTTGGTGGCTTTTTTAGGTGTGCCGAGACCCAGAATTGAACTGGGGACACGGGGATTTTCAGTCCCCTGCTCTACCGACTGAGCTATCTCGGCACAGGTGGATGGATTATAGTCCCGGCCTTCGGGCAGGTCAAGACGAAATCTTGCGAACCGCTATTTCTTGTCGGAGTCGTCCAGATCCAGTTCCAGCTCCAGACTTTCCAGGTCGATGGACTCCCCCTCCTCATCGGCGTCGGATTTTTTCCCACCGGAACCCAGGTCGAGGTCGAGCCCCATTTCGTCGAGATCCAGCTTGAAGTCTTCCCCGGAAGAGGATTCCTCCGGGGAGATGTCGTCCATCGCCAGGGTCTTTTCCTCCTCATCACCCCCCGCTTCGGCGGGTTCGGAGATGCCCCCGATTTCCAGTTCTCCTGTCTCGTTTACCTTGAGATCCTCCAGGTTGAGTTCGATTTCGTCCTCTTTTTCAGCCTTCTCCTTTTCCTCTTCGTCCAGGGCGATGGCTTCCATTTCAATGTCGGGTTCCTCTCCCCCGGAGTCCTCCAGCGCGAAGTCATCGAGGCTGATGGTGGTCTCCTCCGGTCCCTCGGCGGCCTG
>JAFGPH010000186.1 GCA_016926135.1 Deltaproteobacteria bacterium | reverse complement strand
TTCAGCACATTGCGGATGGCGATGGGTTGAACAGGGTTCCTGACCCACCGGGGCGTGATCATGACTGGAAGGCGTTCAGCCAGATAGCGGAGGATCTCGAAGGAGGCGCTGCCTGATCCCAGGATCATGGCGGCCCTCAAAAAGGTGGTGGGAACCCTTCCAGACTGGAGTATCCTGGCCACCTCGGTGCGGGACTTGAGGTGCTTGCTGAGGGAGTCGCTCTCCTCGCCAAGCCCCCCGAGATAGATGATCCTTTCCACCCCGGCGTCACCTGCGGCCTTGGCCATATTGGCAGCGGCCTTGCGGTCGGCCTCGGCAAAATCCTTATGCCGAGCGCTCATGGAGTGAACAAGGTAGAAGGCTGCCCAGCAACCATGGGTCGCCTTCTTCAAGGATTCGAGGTCCAGGACGTCGGCCTGAGCCATCTCCAGGAGCGGGTGAGCGGCCCAGGGACGGGATTGGAGTTTGGAAAGAGACCGCCCCAGGACGCGCACACGGTGGCCGGATGACAAAAGCTGGGGTACCAGCCGACCACCCACATACCCGGTGGAGCCGGTGACGAGGACAGGCTCAGTGCGCATCTTATCCTTGCTCCTTTCCCTCAACCTCGCAGGTCCTAAACATGATTCCGCAATTGGAGATCAACAGGGTGCGGACCGTAACCAGACGGGGAGCCTCAGGATCGCCCACGAGCCGCATGGACTCCCGGGGTATCCCCAACCCGCATTCCACCTCAGGGCACACAGGAACAAACTCCACGTACTGCCCCAGGGTGTCAGTGATGAATCGGTCGTGCTTGTGCCCGCCGTCAAAACGGACGTTTTCTCCCAAGAGACCTGTGCTTACGCCGAGTCTGATCCGCTCTGTCATAGGCCCCTTTTGTTAAGCTAAAGTTAACATAAACAGGGTGGATTGGCAATTACGAATGTGCTACATTTTCCACCCAGGAGATTCATTATGGGTTATTTCAGGAATGAGCTGGCGAAACGGCGAGTGAGGCCAGAGAACCGCAGCTGGCTTTTTGTCCCCTATGATCAGATGACCGATAGAATAGGACCGCTCTCCCGGGAGGATCCCAGAGGTCTTGGCATCGTGGTTGTGGAAAACCTATGGAAGGCGGCCCGGCGGCCCTACCATAAACAAAAACTGGCCCTCATCCTTGCCAATCTCCGTCATTTCGCCCTCGAGCAGGCCGACCGGGGCGTGGCCGTCAGGCACGTGATTGCACGAGGTCCTTATGCCACAGCCCTCGATCCTCTTGTACCCGAGTTGGGCCCCCTGCGGGTCATGGTGCCTGCGGAGAGAGAGCTCAGGGCAGACCTAAAGGCCCTTGCCGACAAGAAGTCCCTCGTGTTCATTCCTCATGAGGGATGGCTTTCAACCACCGAGCAGTTCAGGGAAAGCGATGTCAAGGCTCCTCCCTGGAAGATGGACAGCTTCTATCGTTTTATAAGGCGCACAACCGGAATCCTCATGGAAGAGGAGAAACCTGTCGGAGGACGATACAGTTTTGATGTGGAGAACAGGTTGCCGTGGCATGGAAAACCGGCTTCGCCTGAACCACCCTCCTTTGCACGGGACCGCATCAAGGAGGAGGTCGGGGAACTCATAGGTCAGACCTTCGCGCATCATCCGGGTCAACTGGATCTGGGCGCCCTACCTGCCACCAAAAAGGACGCCGAAAAACTCTGGTCATGGGCTAAGGCCGAGTGCCTGCCGCTTTTCGGACCTTACGAAGACGCCATGTCCCACAAGTCAAGAAGCCTTTTTCACACCCGCATATCTCATCCCTTGTGAATATTCAGAGGCTCATGCCGTCCCGTATCATCTCTGAGGTGGCCGGCATGAGGTTGCCTCTGGAAAGCAAAGAAGGTTTCATCCGGCAGGTTCTCGGATGGCGGGAGTTTGTCCACCACGTTCATGAAGCGACGGATGGTTTCCCCGGGCTTGCTCTGAGACATGGTCCCTTTCTCGATGCGCATGTTTCCTTCTTCCAGGGCTGCCAAAAACTGGCCTTCGATTTTCCCGAGGTAAATGTTGTCATCATCCCGGAGCCGATAGCTGGCGCGGGCGAGGTCCAGGAGTTCAAGAGCATAAGGCTTTTGCTCTTCCTCGAAACGGGACAAGAACTCATTTTCCAGTTCTCCTGGATCACCGGCTGTGCCTGATTTTCCTCTGTCTGAGCGGGAGGCCATCTGGAGAACCAATTTCAGAAGCCTGTTCGTGTCCTCACCCAATCGCCCCCTTTTCCCAGGCCAGATCCCCGAACTGATCCAAAACCCTCTTAAGACCTTTCTTGACCTCGAGGCGGCAGTCATCACCCTTGCCTTCCAGGATGCAGGCCTTGTTGCTCGGATCTTTGCTGATCAGCTCCGCAAGGTGTTCCAGCATTTGATTTCTTCTCACACTGACCGTGCCGGAGTCTCCCAGGAGCCTCTTGAACCGGAAAGGGTCTTCCGGTTTCATGACGTCATTGTAAATCTTTCCAAACAACCTCATGCCGTGTGCAAAGGGGATGCAGTCGCGCCTGTAGATCTCCAGCCACTCTTTGTGGACGTGGCTTCGCCTGCGGATTTCTTTGGCAAGAGCTGAATCCGACAGTTTAGAGAGGTCCACGAGGCTCATTTCATGGGCCTCCTTTTCCATTTGGGGGATGAGCTCCCTCTCGATTTTCGTCCTGAGTCCTCTCAGGTTTTCGAAACTCCTGTGAAGACTGAGATACCAAGGCCGCTGGTCCCCCGCAGATACGCTGCGGGTGGTGATCGGCCGGGCCTGCAGCGCGTGAAGCCGGTTTTTCAGGTAGGTCCACTCCGCATCCTGGGGGGATCCGAACAAAGACTCCGCCGTCATGGCAAGATTATAGACCTCCTTGACGTCGTTCTCCTTTAAAGGAGCGCGAGCGCGCAGTTTGCGAGTCAGAGTCTCCAGACGGACGCCCTTGGGCCCAGGCACCAGGATCTTTTCTCTTCGGGCAGGACGGTGAGACAGAATCTGTCCGCTTGCCCGATCAAGGATCCAACGGTCCGGTTCCACGGTTCCGTCCACAAGCCCCTGATTCAGCTCGTAAACCGCCTCCACAGCAGATTGCTTTTCTTGGACCGGACTCATGCCGAAGACAACCCCTGAGCGTTCCCCGAAGACCATCTCTTGAACCACCACGGCCATGGTGCTTTTCTCCACATCGAGGCCCAGCTCCTGTCTGTAGAGAAGCGCCCGGTCCGACCAAAGGGAGGCCCACACGAGTCGGATGTGCTCCAGGACGGATTCCAGGCCTCGGATGTTGACAAAGGACTCGTGAAGACCTGCAAAGGATGTTTTTGCAGCGTCTTCGCCG
>JAFGPH010000185.1 GCA_016926135.1 Deltaproteobacteria bacterium | reverse complement strand
CCCCCCTGCACGTGATCATGCAGGTGATCGGCATGAAGGAAAAGGTCAACTGGGTCCATGTCCCGTACAAAGGCACCGCGCCTGCAGAGACCGCGGCCATGGGAGGTCACGTGGATGCCGTTTCGGCCGGAGACATGCACAATGTTCTGAACGGACAGTTGAGGGCCCTGCTCATGCACACCAAGAAGCGCTACGCCCCCCTGCCGGATGTGCCCACCTCGATCGAGCTCGGCTACAATTACTACAACGACACCCTCATATCGATCTTCGGCCCTGCGGGCATGGATCCGGCGGTAGTCAAGAAACTGGAGGATGCAGCGGCCAAGGCCCAGGAAACGCAGGCCTGGAAGCAGTGGATCCAGCAATTCGGCTTGGTCTCCACCAGCATGAGAAGTGCGGAGTACACCAAGTTTCTCGAGGAGAGCTGGAAAAGGGAGATCGAGATCCAAAAGTCCCTCGGGGTCATCAAGGAACCGGCCACCCCTCCCCGGTGAGCGTCGTGGAGCTCTACGAAGCCGTCGAAAAGAGAAGAACCATCCGCGTTTTCAAGGCGGGCGCCTCCGAGGACCAGCTGAGAAGAATCATGCTGGCCGGCACCAAGGCCCCCTCTGCGGTGAACGCCCAGCCCTGGGAGTTCATCCTCGTGACCGATCCGGCGCTCATCGAGAGGCTCTCGCAGGTCAAATGCGAGCAGACGCGCGCTCATCCCCCCAAGCGGGTGGAAGGGGATCCGGATGAGATCGAGAAGCTCGCAGGGGCGCAGAAGGATTCCTTCCGGAACGCGAGCATCGTGGCGGTCTGCCACCGCGTCGAGTGGGAGAGAAGCGTCTGGATGTGCCTGGAGAACATGTCGCTGGCCGCCGTGGCAGAGGGCCTGGGGAGCGGAATTGTGCTCTACTGGGGGGAGAAGCAGAAAGAGGCCGGAAAGATCCTGGGTCTGCCTGAAGACTACGAGATCACCGCCGTCCTGAAAATCGGGGTGCCTGGGGAAGAGGGATATTCCCGGGACGGGAATCCCTATGCACCCAGGCGGCCCGATTTCAGCTGGCTTCACAGGGATCGGTTCCGGCAATCCCCATGAACCGACCAACCCGCTAACGTCATTGCGGCCGGAGCGACTCGTCACGTCGGAGCTTGCCGTAGCCGGGAGCGGAGAGTCGGAACCCGGAGCCGGAACACCCAACGGCTCTGTGAGAGAACATTCCCGAAGCCTTTTTGAACCTCTCGATGATACCATGCCGATCCGAAGCGAACCCCGGGGCGGACAGGGAGGAACAACCCATGAAGAAGATCGACTTTGAGGCCCACTTCTACACCCCGGAATACATGAAAGCCCTGTCCGACAACAAGGGCTACCCGCGCTTTGTTGAGAACCCGCAGACCAAGATCCACCGGCTGTGGTATTTTGAAGATACCGGCCAGCCTTTTGCCGATTTCCTCTACAGCAGCCTCCTGGACATGGGCGAAAACCGCTTGCGGAAAATGGACGCCTCCGGCGTCGACATTCAGCTGGTGAGCCTCTCTGCGCCGGGCATCGAGCAGTTGGATCCTCGGGTGGGCACGTCCCTTGCCACAAAGTCAAACGATGCCCTTGCACGCCTGATCAATAAACATCCGGACCGTTTCATGGGGTATGCGGCCCTCGCGCCGAAAGATCCGGAAGCCGCGGCCCGTGAACTGGAGCGGGCCGTATTGAAGCTGGGCTTCAAGGGCTGGAACACCCACTCCAATTACGGGGATTCCTACCTGGATGACAAGAGGTACCTGCCCATCCTGCAGACCGCCGAGAAACTGGGAGTCCCGGTCTATCTTCATCCCACGGTGCCGGCCATCCCCCAGACCCGAAGCTTCGGCTTCGCCCTGTCCGGGGCGGGGTTCGGCTTCGGCATGGAGACGGCCCTCTGCATGATGCGGCTCATTTACGCGGGTGTCTTCGACAGGTGCCCCGGCTTGAAGGTCATCCTGGGGCACCTCGGTGAAGGCTTGGCCTTCGTGTTCAAGCGGATCAACTGGGCCTATGTAAGGCCCATTGACCCCAGCGCGAGGCCGGACCTCGCCCGAAAACCCAGCGAGTACCTGGGCGACAACGTGTTTGTGACCACCAGTGGGAACTACTATGAGCCGGCCTTTCAGTGCACCCTTCAGGCCTGGGGGATCGACAGGATTCTCCTGGGCACGGATTTCCCCTACGAAGATCCGGATGAATGCATGGGGTTCATCGAGGGCCTGCCCATCCCCCGGCAAGACAAGGACAAGATCTACTCCCTGAACGCAGCCTCGGTCATCCCCCTTTCGTGAAAAAAGGCGGATGGCGTGGAATTCAGACCCGGGAAACCGGCTCTTCGTTTCAACGCGTCCTGCGGAATATCCGGCGCCCTGCAGTTCAAGCAGGCTGGTCATCGCCATCAACAAGGATCTCGGCGTGCAGATTTTCAATGATGCGGAGTATGGCATCCTGAGGGGTCCGCGAGAGATGGTTCGAACACTGATCGAGCGGGTCAAGACACTGCGCAAAAATTCCTGACTTAGAAATTCAGGCTCATAGCGACTCCCCAGTCTTTCGTAGACTGTGTTTCTTCATCTTGCGCCAAAGGGTGGTGGTGGTCATTCCGAGGCGCGAGGCCGCACGCTTGAGGTTTTGCTCTTCTCGTAATATCCGGCTGAGAACCCCCCGCTCACATTCTCCGAGAAAGGCGGAAAGGGACTTCGCTTCCCCCAAATCTCCGCTCAAGATACCCGTCTCCATCTCGGTGCATGTATTCTCCAGATCTTCCCTTCGAACCGTGTCCCCGGATGTTGTGATGATCAAACGTTCGATCGTGTTCTTCAGTTCCCTCACATTGCCCGGGTAATCATACTGGCAAAGGGCGCGGAAGAGGGATGAGTCGGGGGACTTATGCAATCCGTATTTCACGTTGAAATTGTCGAAAAAATATCTGATCAATAGAGGTATTTCATCTAGGCGTTCCCGGAGCGAGGGAATCACGATGGGAATGATATTGAGCCGGAAATAAAGATCCTTCCGAAAATCCCCTTTGGCCACGAGGGCCTTCAAATCCTGGTTGGTTATGGCGATGATTCGCGTGTCCACATGGAGCGGCCTGGTTCCTCCTATCTTTAGGATCTGCTTTTCCTCAATGGCGCTCAGGAGTTTGACCTGAAGCCCCAGACTTAACTCCCCGATCTCCTCCAGCACCAAGGTTCCGCTGGAGGCCAGTTCAAATTGTCCGGGCTTGCCTCTGACCCGTGCGCCAGTGAAAGCCCCTCCCTCGTACCCGAACAGTTCCGATTCCAGAAGATTCTCGGGGATTGAGGCACAGTTGAGTGAAATGAACGGCCGCTTGGCCCTGGGGCTTGCCTGATGGATAATCTGGGCCATCTTGCTCTTCCCCACGCCGGACTGCCCCAGGATCAGCACGTCCGTGTCGTACCGGGCAACCTGAATGGCCTGCTGCAGGATCTCCTTCATCCTTCGATTTCGGACCAGGATTCCATAGTCCGGAAGAACCGCCAGTTCGGGCTTCAGATACAGGCTCTCCTTTTCCGGATACAAACGGTCTATTCCGGAGCTGCCCATCTTCTCCTCAAGGCTGCGAAGCTGTGTGATGTCTCTAAAGTTCGCCACCACATAGATCAGGTTCCCCTCCTCGTCGAACACCGGGTTTCCGGTCACCATAGCATCCCTTCCTGTCCGACGGTAGCTATGGATCCGGGTGGTAGGCATCCGTGTCTTTGTCACCTCGAAAACCGCCGCCCCCTGGAGAAGCCCCTTCTGAATCATGGACCCCAGGTTCTGCCCCACGACCTCTTCCTTCTGTATCCCCGAAAGGGTCAGATAAGCCTTGTTGGCAAAAAGAACCTCTCCTTCCGGGTCTGAAATGACTATTCCGTCAAACGATGCCTCCATGATCTGTTCCAGATAGTTCTTGAGGTAATGCTCCGGGTTGCTTCGCGCCGAAAAGGCGGCATCCCTTCTTCCCTGCCGTGACTCAGGCCGCCCGTTTCCATGAAGTGTTGTCTTCTTATGATGCATCGCGGGGCAAACTCCTTGCTCGGAAAGGTGCTGCAATGGAAGCTTTCATTACAGGATTGAAATGTTAATTTCAAGAATGAAATGCTTCTTTCAGGCTCACGCCGGTTATCCTAATGACATTGCTCGCTCTTTTCCTGGCATTCGATTTGCTAATAGAATATGCAAAAAGTAAAGCAGTGCTTTGTAGTCGGGGATGAGTCCATCGCCACAACCATGGGAGGAAAAGAAATGAAGGTTCTGAACGTAAACGACGTGAAAGATACCAAGATCGAGTCCTACCCTTACAAAGGGAAACCTCTTGCCGTAAAGGAAGTCTGCATTCGCTGGCTGGCACAGGCCGGCCCGGCGGATACACCGGATTACGGCCTGCGCTTTTTTTCCGTGGGTCCGGGCGGGGAAATCCCCATCCACAACCACTTTTACTATCAGACGATGTATATCCTTAGCGGAAGGCTCACCATCCGGTCGCACGATCCCAAGACGGATGTTGTCACGGCGGAGAAGGAGATGAGTCCGCAAGACCTGGTCTTCGTTCCCACCATGGAACCCCACAGCATGACGAATTACAGCGCCACGGAACCCTGCACCTTTCTCTGCTGCATTGCGAATGTGTACGAGGATGAGAGCATGTAAAGACGTTGGACGTTCCTTCGGGATCACTTCGCTTCATCTCCGGGAGAACGAGAAGCAGCCATGAATGTTTCCGCACCTGCCGCTCCCCACGAAACGCTGTTCGAGCGCATAAATCGCTTCCTCGTTTATTTTTCGGCCTTGGCCCTCTGCGGCATGGCCATCATGATCACCCTGGATGTGGTTTTACGCTATTTTTTCAATTCACCGCTGGCTGCATCGGTCGAGGCAAGCCAGCTGATCGAACCCTGGGTTATCTTTCTCCCCTTCGCCTACACCCTGGCCGTGGGAGGGCATGTGCAAGTGACCCTGGTGACCATGCGTCTTCCCAGGAAATGGCAGGGGGTGTGCGACGTGATTGCCTACGGGGTCGATTTCCTGTTCTTTGCCCTGCTCTGCTATATATCCTTCAAGGAATTCGCCAATTCCTTTGCTATCGGCGAGATCATGATGGCTGCCATCCGTCTTCCCTGGTGGCTGGGGAAAATGGCCATGCCCATCGGTATGTTCCTGATTGCAGTGCAGGCATTGTTTCAGATCCTGACGGCAGTGAATCGCGTTAGGACTCGAGGATGACATGAACCTGGACCCGGTCATACTCGGCCTGCTTGGTATCGTCGTGCTCTTCATTCTCTTGGCCGTGGGAGTGCATATCGGGGTTGCGCTAGGGGTCGTAGGAATCACCGGGAGCGCCCTGCTCGTCGGGTTCGAAGGCTCGGTCTATCCCTCCGTCTCCAGCATGTATCACAAAGTAGCCTCCTTCGATCTCATTACAATTCCCCTGTTCGTTCTCATGGGCTATCTGGCATCAGGCGGCGGCATCAGCCAGAAAACCTTCGAGGCCCTCAATGCCTGGGTAGGACGGTTGAGGGGAGGGCTGGGGATCTCCACGGTCTTCAGCTGCACGGCCTTTGGGGCCGTGTGCGGATCCTCCATGGTGACCGCAGCGGTCTTCGCCAGGCTCTGCGCACCGGAGATGCGCAAACTCGGCTATGATAAGAGGTTGGCCTATGGGATCTGCTCCTCCGCAGGCATGATCGGCATGCTCATCCCGCCTAGCATTCTCGCGGTCGTTTATGCGGTCATGGCCGGGGAGTCGACCGGGAAGCTCCTGATTGCGGGGATCACGCCGGGTCTGCTCCTGATGGTTCTCTTCAGTGCGGTGATTCTCATGATCGGATGGGCCAGGCCCGACAGCCTCAAACCTGTGCAGGCAGAGGGAAGGATTTCTTGGAGAAGAAAATTCCGCCTCCTCGGCCAGGTCTGGCAGGTCCTGCTCGTAGCCGCCCTCATTTTCGGAGGTATCTTTGGAGGGGTCTTTAATCCGACAGAGGCGGCTGCGGTCGCCACTGTGGCCCTGCTGGTTCTCCTCACCGTCTCCAAATGGGGGACGAGCTGGCCTCTCTTCCGGGAAGCATTCCGTGAGACATGCTCCACCTCCGCCATGATTTTTCTGGTCATGGGAAGCGCTTCGATCTTTTCCCAGTTTCTGGTGCTCACCGGCATCTCCGAGAAGATCGTCGAATTCGTGATCAGCGCCCAACTTTCCAGGATATCCTTTGTCTGTCTGGTAATCGTGGTGTACCTGATCCTGGGGTGCCTGTTGGATTCGATCTCCATGCTGTGCATCACCATTCCCCTTTTCAATCCCATCATAAAGCAGATGGGGATTGACCCCATCTGGTATGCCGTGATTGTCATCATGTCCATCGAGGCAGGCCTTGTGACCCCGCCCGTTGGACTCAATGTTTACGCCACTTACGCCGTAGCCGAAAAGGATACGACACTGGAGGATATCTTCTCCGGGGTTTTTCCTTTCCTGTTCGCCACATTTTTGTCCATTGTCATTCTCATGGTGATCCCCTCTCTGAGCACCTTTCTGCCGGAGATGATGCTGGGGAAATGAAAATAGGAAACAACCATCAATCTGACGAAAGGAGATCGAAAATGTTTTACAACATCAAAAAGAGCCTGTTCGTGTGTGTAATGGGACTGTGCGCGATGGTTCTGATTGTTTTCCCGCGGATCACGGAGGCACAAATCAAACTGCGGGTGGCCGGGACCTTCCCTCCTCCTACGGTTTCCATGCAAAGCGCGGTGGCCAAAATGTGGCTGGATGAGGTCAGCAAGAAAACCGATGGGAAGGTGACCTTTCAGACCTTCTGGGGCGGAGCCCTGGGTAAACCCCAGGAACACATCACCCTGGCCGAAAAGGGAATGGCGGACATCGTACTCACCAACGCGCACTTCACCCCCGGGAAGTTCCCCCTGGGCCAGTTCGAGTATGTCTTCCCCTTCGGGCCACCCGACCCTGTGGTCGTAACCAAGGCAAAACGTCAGATGTACAAGGAGTTCCCTGAATTTGCCAAGGACTGGGCCAAGTGTAACACCATTCAAATCCTGAACGCCTCTGCCTGCCTCTACCAGATCCTCTCCAGGGAGCCGGTGCAGAAACTCGACGATTTCAAAGGCAAGAAAATAGCGCTCATCGGTCGCTACTTCGGCCGCTGGGTGCAGCCCGCCGGGGCCGTTCCTGTAGTTGCCCCCGCCGCGGACCGTTATACCATGCTCCAGACCAAAGTGATCGATATGGATCTGCTTCCCCTCGACATGTTCGCAGCCTTCAAAATCCACGAGCAGGCCCCCAATTTGATACTGGTCGACGCCCTGATGGGTAACTTCGTGGACCTGATCATCAACGTGAACAGTTACAACAAGCTCCCCGCCGAGATTCAAAAGATCATGCTCGACACGGGAAAAGAGATCGAGCTCAAAGTCGCCCAAACCGAGGTGAAAAAGTGGACCGAAAAGACAATCAACGAATTCAAGAGCAAAGGCGTGAAGATCTTTGAATTTCCCTCTGCAGATCGGGATAAGTGGGCAAGTCTAGTAGAAGATATTCCCGCCGAGTGGGCTGTAGAGGTAACCGGCCAGGGATATCCTGGATGGAAGATCGTAGACCGTTATCAGGAACTCTGCGCCCAGATGGGTTACAAGTGGGCCAGAAAGTGGGGAGTCAAGAAATAGTAGGAAGGCCCAAATGCGAAGAGCTTATCGGCAGACAAGACCTGCTCTCGCGAGCCGCCCTATTTGAGAGGGGCACTTTGCTCTTCCCATATTCGAGGACAGCATGAAAAGAAAGGAGTTGACGATGGCATACAAAGTAAAACCGCTTTTTCTGGGCACGATCGAAGGCGACAAATCAGGTTTCACCTACATGGCCTTCCCCGGCGTTCCGATCAAGCTCGAGGTGATATTCTTCCTGATCCAGGGTGCGCCCAAGAACATCTTGGTCGACACCGGCTCCTGGGCCGCCCTCATGGCCAAGTACTGGCCCGGCAAGGGGGTGGATTATCAAACCTTTGAGCAGGCCCTCGAGAAGGAGAATTTGTCTCCCGACAAGATCGATATCATCATCCAGACGCACCTCCATCACGATCACGTGGGAAATACCGGAAAATGCAAGAATGCAGAGGTGATCATTCAGGAAGAGGAGTGGATCTTTTCCAAGGCACCCCACCCCCTGCAGGCCCAGTATTATCCCCCGGAGCTTTACAAGGGATGGAAGATTCGTCTCATCCGGGGGGACAAGGAGATCTATCCGGGAATTGAGATCCTCCATACCCCCGGCCACACACCCGGAACCCAGTCGGTTGCCGTAAAGACCGATGAGGGCACAATCGTTATTCCAGGGTTTTGTTGCACCTATGACACCTTTACAGAGCCAGCCAAGGTCCTGCCCGAGGGACACCCCTTTTCCCACTGGGAGGTCTTCACGCCTGCGATCGCCACGGACCTCTGCCAGGCCTACAACAGCACCCTCAGAATGAAAACCTTGGCGGATATCGTGCTTCCCTGCCATGGACCGTGGTACGAAGGAGTTTACTATAACAAGTGACGGTTCCAACTGGGGCGACAGGTAATGCAGGTTACCCGTCGCCCCTCAAGACCACATCCCGACCGAAAAAATCATCCGTTCGGCTTACCATGTTGTCTATCCGCTCACCAAAGAACCCCCCATCATGAAGGAAGATGAACACGCCAGAGACAATTCTGCTTTCACAGACCGACCTAAATTGACGATTCCCCAAAGGACTCCGGCACCTGCGGGATGTCCGTCAGGTCTTCTGCAGAAGCCGGAGTGTCTCCTCGTAAATCCTTTCCCGAGGACCGACAGCCACAATCTCAACATCCTCTTTCTTCGAAACCCTGTAAACGAGCCTGAACCTGCTCACCCGGAAGCTGAGGAGGCCCGCCAATTCCTCTTTTAGATCTTTCCCGCAATAAGGATCATTCAAGATCGCCCGCAACGCGACCTTGATCTTCCTTTTCAGATCAGGGTGCAGCCCCCGGATAAGCGCCACCACTTCATCGGGAATCCTGAGCCTCGGCATGCTGCCTCCCGATTACTCTGACGTGCCGAACAGTTCCTCTAAAGTATACACCTTTGCATTTTTCCTTTTCAGGGCCAGGAGGCCATTCTCGATTTCCCTCATCAGTTCACGATCGGAACGGATCGCCGTGGTTTCCTTCCACCCTTCGAACTCGTCCGGGCTGACGAGCACTGCTGCCGGACGGCCGTTTTTCGTGATAACAACTTCCTCGTCTGTGGCATTCACACTCTCCACAAGCTGACTCAGCTTCATTTTGGCTTCGGACACGGACAGGGTTTTCATAGGATTTTGACCTCTATTCTGGTTGATCTGAATTCAAATCAAAATACACCTTCTCCTTCGGTATGTCAACACCGCCCGTTGATCACTGATGGATTCAAAGAACTCCAAAATCCTCGGAAGCCCGGGTGAGCGGGATGAAACCTTGCTCGGTGAGGAGGAAGGTATTCTCGATCCCCACCATGCCGTGTTTCGGCAGGAATGCCTTGGGCTCCAGCGCAACGACCATGTTTTGTTCAAGAGGCAGATCATACCTGGCGCCAAGCACGGGGAGTTCGTCCAGTTCGAGACCCACGCCGTGCCCCACGTAGCCGACCTGAGAGCCTTCGACGCCCATGAAGTGATCCCTATACCCAAGGCCCTCGGCCGTCTCCAGAGCCCACGCATACACCATGGAGCCGGTTACGCCGGGTTTCGCGCGTTCCCGGACTACCTCCTGGACACGTCGCATGGCGTCATAAGCCTTCAAAACCTCGTCCGCCGGCGGACCCAGGGAAAACATCCGGGTCTGGTCGGCGACATACCCGTTGTAACAGCCGCAATAATCGATGCTGATCGGTTCCCCTGCTCGGATCCGCTTGGGGCCTGCCCCCTGGCTGAAGGCCGGTCCCGTGCCCAGGCCTCCGGACGGGGAATCGATATAGGACGAACGCACGCCCTCCGGACCCGAAAGAATGTGGCCGTAAAAGATCTCCTGGTTGAAACCCCGGGTGCGGATGAGCCCCTGGTGGCCCTGCCTCCGAAGCGAAAGCTCCACCAGAGCGGCCAGCTCCAGTTCCGTGAGCCCGGGCGTAAGGAACGCAGGCACCTCCTCAATCATGCGGGCAACCATCTCTCCGGCCGCAACGAGGTTTTCAATTTCCCAGGCGGACTTGATCATCCGGCAGCGGCGAACCCAGGCGCTCACATCCAGAATCCGGGAAGAGGGGTACAGACGCTGGACCTGGACGTACTGCTGGACAGGGAGGATATCCATTTCCAGCCCGAGGGTTTGGGGCTGCGGGTTACCGCACTCGGTCAGCAGAGCGGGAATCTGTCGCCAGGAACCGCAGGGAATGATTTGGGACAGGCAAGACTCGTCACGGGCACGCTCTACGTTCCTGAAAACCAGCAGTGCGGGATCTCCTGCAGCGGGCACATACAATACACCCGGCTGCATGGTGCCGGAATAGTAAAAACGGGTGATGTTCTGAAACAGAAAGGCCCCTTCGAAACCCTCCTGGACCAGGGCCTGCCTCATACGGTTCACTCGATGCTCGATTTCGGACAGGGGAATATAACAGGATTGTGGGGGGGATACCGGCATGGGGAATGATTATCCGGGAATCCGATCGGGCTTGTCAAATCAAAAGGGGAACCTCGCCGGAGGCAGATCCTGTTTGACGGGGATCTTTCGCTTTCCTATACTGACCCATGGAGGAGACAAAATTGGCTGAACAGATCCTGCCGGATATCTACCGGATCGCAATCCCCCTGCCGAGGAGCCCCCTCAAAGCGGTCAACGTCTACGTTCTGAAAGGAGAAGAGCGTTCCCTGATCGTGGATACGGGATGGGATCAGGACATATGCCTTCGCGCCATGCGCTCCGGCCTGGAAGAGACCGGCGTGGACCTCGACAGAGCGGACTTCTTCATCACCCACCTGCATGCAGACCACATGGGTCTGCTCGGAAAGCTGATCCGGAAGACCACGCGGGTCTACCTTGGGGCCACCGACGCCGCCACGGCCCTGTCCATGAGAAACGGGAGGGAGAAACGCATTCAAGGCCTGATCCGAACCTACCTCTCCCACGGTTTCCCGGAGCCGGAACTTCTGAAGGCGGTGGAAAACCATCCGGGCTTTCGATTTGGCCCCCCGCTGCCCGAAGATCTTCAGCCGCTGCGCGAGGGAGACCCGATTGAAATAGGCCGCTTCTCTTTCCGGTGCATCGAGACGCCCGGCCATTCACCGGGGCACATATGCCTCTACGAGCCGAACAGAAAGATTCTCATCTCCGGGGATCACATCCTCGCGGACATCACCCCCAACATCACCGTCTGGCCCGAGATGCAGGACTCGCTGCTGAAATATCTCGCCAGTCTTGAGAAGGTCTGCACTCTCGAAGTGAAGCTCGTCCTGCCGGGTCACCGAAGCATCGTGAACGATCTGAAAGGCAGGGTCAAGGCGCTCCGGGAGCACCACGGGAACAGACTGGATGAGGTGATCCGTGCCCTGGAGTCCGGGGAAAAGACGGCGTGGGAGGTCGCCCCCCGTCTCACCTGGGATCTGGACGTGCGGTCGTGGGACCGGTTCCCGCCCGCGCAGAAGTGGTTTGCCATGGGGGAGACCGTGGCCCACATCAACTACCTCGTTGCCTGCGGGAAGGTGGACGGCAGGGAACACCAGGGCAGATGGCTTTTCTCTCTTCGGGGAGGACATCCCGTCCGGAACGCGTTAAAGACCCGTCGCCCGGAAAGCTGAACGGGTGCTTTTCAGGGCATCTTATGCGGATTTGACCGCGTTCTTTCCCGTGGCCTTCACGTCGAACATGGCATGGTCCGCCAGCGCCAGCAGGCCTTTCACGTCGGCGGCATCATCCGGATAGGTTGCCGTCCCGAAGCTGGCTGTGATCGAGACACTGTGGCCGTCCCGGGTGAGGTAGCTTGTGCTTTTCAGCCTTGCCCCGATTTCCTCCGCCTTCCGGCGCGCCGCCTCCCTGTCGAACCCCTTCAGCACCACCACGAATTCGTCCCCTCCGTAAGCGACTGCAAAGGCGGGCTCCGCAAGGCAGGAGCGGATCGTGGAGGCCACCTCCTGAAGGGTGCGGCTTCCCTTGAGGTGGCCGTAGGTGTCCACCACGCTCTTGAAATTGTCGATGTCCATGAAGATCAGCGAAAACGGATTCCGGGTGCCCTGGGACTCGGTAACGAGTTCTCCCAGTGCCCTGTACAGATACCGGGTGTTGTAGAGGCCCGTGAGATCGTCGTGGATCGCCAGGTTCTGGATCTCCCGGTAGCGCCTCATGTTCTCCACCGCGATGGCCGCGTACTCGGCGATGATCGAGAGCAGAGGCAGGGCATGGTCCCGGGTGACCCGGGGATTCACCACCTCGATCACGCCCAGCGTTTTCCCTCCGAAAAGGAGGGGAACACCAATGATCGCCCTCGTCTCGCACCCGGAGCGTTTGTCGATTTCACCAAAAAAGAATTCGCACTCCCGCACGTCCTCCACAACCATGGGCTTCTGCTCCAGGGCCACCCTGCCGGCGATTCCCTGCCCGAGGGCCAGCCGAACGTCCTTCACCATCTCCGGGTCCAGATCGACGCTCAGCTCGAAGCGAAGCTCCCCTGTGTTCTCGTCGGAGAGGAGCAGGGACCAGTTCTCGGCGGGAAGCAACTCCGAGACCTTCTGAAGGATTCTCTCGAAAAGCCGCTCGGAACTGAGTTCGGAGGTCAGGGCCTTGCCCAGCTCCATGCAGGAAAGAAGCTGATGTCTTGTCAATGGGCTGTCCGTCATCGTCATCGCGTTAATCTCCCGGGTCAGACTAGGGGAAGGGTACCGGCGTGTCAAGCGCCGCACCCCCAAAGGGCTCAGCCGTCAGCCAGCACTCACCTTTTTGCCGTTTAATACAACACAAAATGATTCTTGACAACTTCTTTGAAAAAGTATTACTCTATACCACAAAGGAGGAATGCCATGCCCGCAGTACCGGTCTCCGCCAAGGGCCAGATCCTAGTCCCCAAGCGAATCCGGGAGAAGTTCGGCATTCGTCCCGGGGGGCGAGTCCTCATCATCGAGGAATCTTCCGGCATTCTTCTCAAGCCGGCCCCCGAGGACCCCATCGAGGCGGCCTGCGGGTTCCTGAAAGGCGATTTCTCTCTGACCCGGGACCTCACCGAAGAGCATCTCAAGGAACAGGAGCATGAAACAACCCGTCGTGCTCGATAGTTTTGCACTGGTGAGCTTCTTTCACAAGGAGCCGGGCTGGGATAAGGTCAGGAAAATCTTTCTGGAACTCTCCTCTTCCGGCCAGAAGGCCCTGCTCTGCAAGATCAACTGGGGCGATTTCTATTACATTGTCAGGAGACGGGTCGGCCGGCAGAAAGCGGAAGAGTCTCTTGCCCTGCTGGGACAGCTGCCGATCGATATCCTATCGGTTGACGATGCGCTTGTTCATGAAGCCGCCGAGTTGAAGGCCGAGTATCCCATCTCCTACGCGGATGCCTTTTGTGTCGCCGTCGCCAAACGCCACAAGGCCCAGGTGGTCACCAACGACCCCGAGTTCAAATCCGTGGAGGGCATTGTGCCTGTCCTGTGGTTGACAGTCAAGCGGCCGTAGGGGAGCGAACACCGCGAAAAGGAGTGCCCGGGCGGAGCGCACGCCGGCTAGGCGCCCACACCGGGAATGAGGTCACCTGATGAACTTGAAGGATCGCGTCGCTCTCGTCACCGGTGCCTGGCGAGGGATCGGCGCTGCCACTGCCGAAGTCCTGGCGCACCGGGGGGCGCAGGTCGCCATGAGCGCCCGAACCACGTCGGATTTGGACCGAGTCGCAAGTCGGATTCGGGATGAAGGAGGGCAGGCATTCGTGGTGCCCTGCGATGTCCTGAATCTGACCCAGATTGAGGCCGCGATCGACGCGGTCGTAAGGCATCGGGGACGCCTGGACATCCTCGTAAACAACACCGGATTGGGCACTCCCATTATGCCCGTGGAGGCCATCTCTCCTTCAGATTGGGATCGGACCTTGGCCCTGAATCTGAAAGCGGCCTTCCTCTGCATTCGAGCCGCCGCTCCCGTCATGAAGCGCCAGGGCTGCGGTCGCATCGTCAACGTCTCCTCCATCGCAGGCTGGCACTTCAGTCTCATGTCAGGCCCCAAATACAGTGCCGCCAAGGCAGGCATCATCGGCCTCACAAAACACATGGCGGTCGAGTTGGGTCCCTTTGGGATCAATGTCAACTCCGTCGCGCCCAGCGTTGTCCTCACGGAGCGCGTGAAAGCCAAATGGGAGGCCCGGGGCGAAGAGGAGAGGCAGCGAATCCTGGGCTGTAAGAGAACTGGGTGTAACGACGTCTTCCCTGGCCGGCAGGCTGGGGCTATCGATTCCGGCGGTGGGCAAATCGGTCAGCCGAGGGGAGAAGCTTGCAAAGGAGAAAGGGTACTCGCTGCTCGAAAGTTGAATAGTTATGAACCGTTCATAATAGTATGTCATGCCAAACTTGATCCGGCATCCAGAAAAGCCACTGGATTCCGGCTCTCCGCTTCGCTTTGGCCGGAATGACGGATGTGAAGACAACTATGAGACGATTCATAACCGCCCATCACCCCAAAACAGGTGGGTCAAATCTGGTGAGGGTTGAAGGAGGACACAGGTCTTAGCTTTGCGGTCGGCGAATGGGTACGGGCGCTATAATAAGGAATCTTCCCCGTCTGCTGTTTTCACGAAGTCCGACATGGACGTGGTTCCGTTGAGATCTACGCAACTGATCTGCGTCTGGCCGGCTTTGGGGGAAAGGATACAACCTGGCGAGCAGCTTGCTTTTCCTTATTCCGCAGGTCCGTGGCGATCTTCCTGAGATCATAGTTGAACTTTGCTGCGTGCTGTTCGCGGACTTCCCTGATCTCTTCGACGATTGGATCTCTGAACATCTTCATTCCTCCATAAGCTCTTCCGGTGTGCAGATAACCGGGCACTGGTAACCCCTCATCTCAACAATCGATTCGATCTGATGACGAAAGATCGCATTGGCAAGGTGTCTGCAATTCCAGGTCAACAGGAAATCGATTCCATTGACCGCGCAAAGAGCAATGTGAAGCGCATCTTCGCCGTGCTCCTTCGGAATAGGACCTTCTTCTATCAAGGCTTCACCCAGCAAGACTGCTTCCTCGGTGATCGCCAAAGAGCCCATTGCCGAGAGAAAAGCCATTCTTCGTTTTGCAGCTTCCGGGTTGCCAGCCTCTGCCTCCTGAAAAACCAATTCAGAGACCACGAGGTCGAAGACCTTGCGGCGATTTTCCCACCATTCTCGCGTCAGAGCCTGTCGCCCTGCTACAATCGGATCGCCACTGGCTCTCGCAGTCAAGTAACTGACAATGGTCGTTTCGGTATACACCTTTCGCTGCTTATAATCATTTTATCCCAGAACGGTCTGTCTTGCGATCCATTCCCAACTGTGGGGACACTTTCGCGCACTTTCGGGACATCCTAGGGACAGCGCACCCCTTCATCCCACTGTGCCATCATGATCTCGCCGATTTCTCGGAACTCCGGGTGCTCCGCCATGTATCCGGGGATCATGCCCTTGGTTTCCGTGACCGCCTCGGCAATCCGATCGAAAACGTCGGAGATTGCTCTCACCGGCATGGAGAGATGGGTCACGGCAAACCGTTCCAGCGTCTTTCGCGGCCACCATTTCTTCGTTCCTGCCAGGGAAAGCGCAGGCACGTCTTTTCTGATATAGGCTGTGGTGGTCACCACGTCGTACACAGGCGCGAGCGCGACGATGTCGCCGGGGGAGGCGTAGAGGACCCCGAAATTTTTCAAATGGGCGTCGCCGTTCCGCACCATGATCGAAAGCACCAGGATCGCAAAAAACTGCTCTCGGGCCGCCATCAGGTTTTCCCCCGAGACAAAATCCCTGATGCTCCTCGCAACACGTTCATAACTGCTTCCGTACTTCTGCGAGGTCCCGAGTGCCTGGAGGCTGCACATATCCTCGAAGCCCATGGAGGCGCCTCCCGGGCTGAGGTCGAAGCGGCGCAGGATAAAGAGGCCGCCGTTGTCCGAGATGAAAAATTCCGGCACCGGCAGACCGGCCCGTTTAGCCGCGGTCATGCAAAAATACTCGTTGGCGGCGAGATACGGGTAATCGGTTCCCCACGACTTGACGATGTAGCGAGCCGACGTAAATGTGCCGCGCTCTGTGGCATCCAGCAATACCTTCGGCTGGACGCCCGATATGCCTGATCGGAGTGCATATCGGGTCACAAGCTCATGAAAGAGATCACGGGTGTCGGGGTACGTGAGAAGTTCATCGAGGGATTCCGGTGTTTCTGAAATCTCCGGGAACTCATCGCCGGGGAGCGAAAAGCGGTTTCTGCCCACCTGGCTCCCTCCGGTCACGCGGAGGATCGACAGGTCATCCTCCCCCACCACCTTCGCAATGGCCCTGCGGATGGCCTCCAGCAGTGCCCCCTCCGGCAGATTCATCTGGAATATGGGGTGCAGATCACGGCTCACCCAGCTCTCCAGCCTTACCGGCATGGTGAGGGACACCTGGGCCGCTGCCTCGGCATCCGTTGAGTAGGCGAAAACATACTCCCTCCCCCTCTCCCGCGCGACAACACCGGACTTCACCTTTGAGGCCCACACGGCAAGGGCTGATGCAGCAGCCATCAGGGGTTCTCCTCTTCACGCAGTTCTTCCAGCGTGGGAGGTCTTCCGGCTGACCGGACCCGCATCTCCAGTCCCAGGAACTCGAGCACTCGGATGAGCTTCCTCACGCCGATGTCCTGCACCGTGCCCTTCTCGATCTGCCCGATGGTCGTACGACTCATGCCCAGGGCCTTTCCGAGTTCAGCCTGGGTGATCTTTCGGCCCTTTCGGGCCTGCCGAATTCTTCTTCCGATCTCGAATAGCATTATAGCATTATATAGAATGCATTATTCCATTTCAACAATAAAATGCATTTTATAAAATGCACTATTTTATTGGATTGGGGACGTTTTTGATCGGCGACGCATGAGCGAAAGGGCGCTTTCGTCGGATTGCCGAAGGCCGGAGCCTGCTCTGCTATTGGGCTGTGAGAGAACCGGGGATAACGATGTCTTCCCTGGCCGCAGGCCTGGGGCTATCAATTCCGGCGGGGAGCAAATCGGTCAAGCGAGGGGAGAAGCTTCCAAGGGTAAAAGTTTACTCACTCCTCGCGAGTCAGATAGTTTATTGCGACAGTACAGCATCGGGGCCTAAAGTGATATAATTATGAGACGGTTCATATGTCCCTTATGCGTCGCCGCCAGAGGGATCGATTTTCGCGTGCGTTAGGATCGTTTCGCGAAAACGGGTTTCGAGCAAGGCCAAAGCACACTAAAAATGAGGACTGAAAGGAGAGGAAAATGGCTGACTGGACGATCAAAACCCTCACCTATGGGATCATCGAGGTCAAGAAAGAGCAACTGACCACCGGACTCGATGTCGGGACGCCTCTCACGGTGCCGTACCTGGGCTTTTACATGACCGACGGAAAACGCAAACTCCTGTGCGATACCGGCATCAATGCCAAGTACATCGTCGATGGGAGGGCGTGGGCCGGCTGTGCCGCCCGGGGAGGCGAAGCGTGGGTCAGGAAATCGCTCGAAAAGGTCGGCGTGACCCCTGACGAGATAGACATGGTCATCTATACCCATCTGCATAACGACCATGCAGGGAACTGCCACCTTTTTCACAAGGCTGTCCACGTGTTTCAGGATGACGAGTGGAAAGAGCTCCTGGACCCTTTGCCTTCCATGATGATTCGAGGCGATTTCGACCAGAGCCTGATCGCTCAACTCAAAGGATTGGAATGCATGAAGGTCGT